>JAWKHS010000045.1 GCA_041394705.1 Vicinamibacterales bacterium | reverse complement strand
CGCTCCACTGAGCGTCGCTGGGCCGCCAGTTCAGCTGCCGGGCGTCCAGCGCCCCGAACGTCGCCTCGGCATCCCGTCCGACGGCGTCGAGGGCCGCCTGCACCTCCTCGCCCGACCGCGTCGTGTAGGTCATGGTTCGCTCCGATCCCTCGTGGCCGGCGCCGCCGGCTGCTGCGACGCTGTCCGGCCGGCCGGGATGATCGGCAGCAGGATGTGCGAGGGGTGGGCCGGGTCGTGGTACACCGCGTTCTCCGCCACCTGCCACCGCCGGTGGTCGTTCAGGGGCTCGCCCGTGTTCGGGTTGATGTCGAAGCGCGGGAAGTTGCTGCTGGAGATGTCGAGCCGGATGCGATGCCCCTTCCGGAACACCAGCGAGGTCGGGTACATCTCGATCGTGAACTCGGCCGGCTGACCGGGAGTGAGCGGCGGCGCGGCCGGGCCGGCGCCGTTCCTGTAGCGCGCCCTGACGATGCTGTCGCCGATGCCCAGGTCCACGCCGTTCGGGTAGTCGGCGCTCGGCGGGTACACGTCCACGAGCTTCGCCGTGAAGTCGGTGTCGGGCGCGTTCGACGCCGCGAAGAGCGTCACGACGAGCCGGCCCGTGACCTCCACGTCCCGATCGAGCGGCGGCGTCTGGAACACGACCACGTCGTTCCGGGCCGAGAGCGGCAGCGTGTCGTGGCACAGCCAGAAGTCGGCCCGGCACTTCTGATCGGCCGCGCCCTGGAACATCAGCGTGCCCTGGGAGGAGATGTTGCCGCCGAGCGTCGGCACCGGGTGGCGTGGATCGAACACGTAGCGGGTGGGCGCCGACGCGGCCGGCCGCTCGGGCGACAGCACGCCGCCCGCGTGCAGGTAGTACGGCGTGGCCTGAGTGCGCGCGAGCGGCCACTCCTGCTCGTCCCGCCAGCGCCCGCCGACGAACAGCCGGCCGTCCTTCGTCCGCCGCGCCTCGCCGGACTCGCCGGCGCCCATCACGTAGAGGCGGACCGGCGGTTCCGTGTCCACGCCGTTCTGGACGCCCTTCAGCCAGCGGTCGAGCCACCGTTGACGCCAGGCGTCGAAGTCCAGGGCCGCGTCCG
>JAWKHS010000044.1 GCA_041394705.1 Vicinamibacterales bacterium | reverse complement strand
CTCGCCCACGGATCCCGACGTGATGATCGTGGCGAGCGATCAGGGGGCTGTCATCTCGCTGAACGGCACGTCCGACACGCCCGAGTGGAGCTCCTGGTACAACCAGCCCACGGCCCAGCTCTATCACGTGTCGGTCACGCACGGATTCCCGTGGATCGCGACCGGCGCGCAGCAGGACAGCGGGGCCGTGTGGGTGCGGTCGCGCGGGTTCACGACGACCCTCTCGCCCCGGGACTGGCAGGGCGCCTGCGCGGGCGGGGAAAGCGGCTACACCGCCGCGGATCCGCTCGACCCGGACCGCCTCTTCGGGGGCACGGTGGAGAAGTGCAGCCTCGCCTTGAACGGCCGGACCGTGGACATCACGCCGCCCGCGGGTCCCGAGAAGGCGCGCGCCGACTGGACGCAGCCCGTCGTGTTCTCGAAGGCCGATCCGCGCGCCCTCTATTACGCGAGCCAGTACGTCTACAAGACGATCGACGGCGGCATCAGCTGGACGCGCATCTCCGACGACCTCACCCGGCCCGCGCCCGGCGTCCCCGCCTCGCTCGACCCGACGACGGCCGCCATGGAGGACCGGAACGGCAAGCGGGGCGTGGTGTACACGCTGGCGCCCTCGCCGGTGCTGAGACCGCAGGTGTGGGCCGGCACCGACGACGGCCTCGTGCAGCTGACGATGGACGACGGCGGCGCCTGGAAGGACGTGACGCCGCCCGCGGTCGGCGCCTGGAGCCGCGTCACCATGATCGAGGCGTCCCACAGCGACTTCCGCACGGCCTACGCCGCGGTGGATCGCCATCAGCTGAACGACTTCGCCCCGCACCTCTACCGGACGCGCGATCTCGGCGCCACCTGGCAGGAGATCACGCGCGGCCTGCCCGCCGACGGCTACGTCCACACGATCAAGGAGGACCCCGGGCGCCGCGGACTCCTGGTCGCCGGGACCGAGCGCGGCGTGCACGTGTCCTTCGACGACGGCGACACGTGGCAGTCACTGCAGCTGAACCTGCCCGTCACGTCGATGCGCGACCTCGAGTTCCACGACGGCGACCTCGTGCTCGCCACGCACGGCCGCGGCTTCTGGGTGCTGGACGACATCGGCGTGCTGCGGCAGGCCCAGGCGTCGATGGCCGGCGTTCCCGCGGCCGTCTACGTGCCGGCGCGCGCCGTGGCCGTCGTGCAGGGCACCGACAACGGCACGCC
>JAWKHS010000043.1 GCA_041394705.1 Vicinamibacterales bacterium | reverse complement strand
GGACCGGGGGCCACCGCGGGCCGCGCGATCGCCACCGGCCGCACCTGGCCCATCGCTTCCATGAAGGCGCCGGCCCAGGCGTGCACGTCGTGGCTGGCCACGCGTTGCCGCATCTTGGCCATGCGCGATCGCCGCTCGGCGTCCGGCATCGCCAGGGCGCGGCGGACGGCCTCCGCCACGCCGTCCACGTCGTACGGATTCACCATCAGGGCCCCGTCCAGCTCCGAGGCCGCGCCCGCGAACTCGCTCAGGATCAGAACGCCCCCGCCGTCCACGCGCGAGGCCACGAATTCCTTCGCCACCAGGTTCATGCCGTCGCGAAGGGGCGTGACGAGCATGACGTCGGCGGCGCGGTACAGCGCCGAGAGCTGCTCGGGCGACACCGACTGGTGCAGGTAGTGCACGGGCGCCGACCGCGGCGTGCCGAAGCGTCCGTTGATGCGGCCCACGGCCTCCTCGACCTGCGGGCGGAAGCGGCGATAGGCGTCCACGTCGCCGCGGGACGGCACGGCCACCTGGAGGTAGCGCAGCTCGTCGCGCAGGTGGGGATCCCGTTCGAGCACCCGCTCGATGGCCTGCAGGCGCCGTGGAATGCCTTTCGTGTAGTCCAGGCGATCCACCCCGAGCACGAGGTGGCGCCCACCCCCATCCTGCCGGATCTGCTCGACGTCGGCGGCCGCGCGCTCCGAGCGCGCGAGGTCGTCGAACCGCTTGGCGTCGATGCCCATCGGGAACACGCCCAGGCGCGCCTCGCGCGCGCCCACACGCACGCGGTCCACGTCGGCTTCGACGCCGTCCACGTGGAGCAGCGACGCCAGGAAGTGCCGGAGGTAGGCGAACGTGTGGAAGCCGATGAGATCCGCGCCCAGGAGACCGTGCAGGATCTGGCGGCGCCAGGGCAGGATGCGGAACACCTCGGACGACGGGAACGGCACGTGCAGGAAGAACCCGATCGTGGCCTTGGGCAGGCGCTCGCGCAGCATCGCCGGCAGCAGCATCAACTGGTAGTCGTGCACCCAGATGCGATCGCCGGCGCGGTAGTGATAGGCCACGACGTCCGCGAAGGCCTCGTTCACCTGCCGGTAGGCCTCCCAGCCCGTGGCGTCCACCGGCACGCGATCGATCAGGTAATGCAGGAGCGGCCACAGCACGCGGTTGGCGAAGCCGTGATAGTGCCGCTTCACCTGATCGCCCGACAGGTACACGGGCACGATCGCGCGCTCCTCGAGCATGCGCGACAGCCCGGCCAGCTGCTCGGCGGAGTACGACGACACGTCGCCCGGCCACCCGATCCAGAGACCGTCGGATCCCGCGTGCCACGGGCCGAGGCCCGTCGCGAGCCCGCCGCTGGAGGCGACGATGCGCACGCCGTCGCCGTGGCGCTGGGCGGTCACGGGGAG
>JAWKHS010000042.1 GCA_041394705.1 Vicinamibacterales bacterium | reverse complement strand
AGGGCGCCGAGCCTGGCGACGTCCTGGAAGTGAAGATCCTGTCGATCGACCTGCCACTCGACTACGGCTACAACGGCTGCGCCGGGTTCGTGCCCGAGAACTGCGATCGCGCGGTGGGGCAGAAGCTGGTGGCCCTCGACAGGCAGGCGATGACGGCCGAGTTCTTCCCGGGCATCGTGGTGCCGCTGAAGCCCTTCTTCGGCAGCATGGGCGTCGCGCCGCCCAGCGCCGTCGGCCGCATGAGCAGCAATCCCCCGAGCCGCATGGCCGGCAACATGGACAACAAGGAGCTGACCGCGGGCGCCACGCTCTTCGTGCCCGTGTTCGTGCCCGGCGCGCTCTTCGCGGTGGGCGACGGCCACGCCGCGCAGGGCGACGGGGAAGTGGACCAGACCGCCATCGAGACGTCGCTGCGCGGACGGCTCCAGCTCACCGTGCGCAAGGGCGAACGGCTCGAGTGGCCGCGGGCCGAGACGCCCACCCACTACATCAGCATGGGCACCGACCCGGACCTGGCCCAGGCCACGCGCATCGCCATCCAGGAGATGATCGACTTCCTGGCGCGCACGCGCGGCCTCACGAGGCACCAGGCCTACCAGCTGGTGAGCGTGGCGGGCGACGTCGCGGTCACGCAGCTCGTGGACCGACCCACGATGGGCGTCCACGTCAAGCTGCCCAAGAGCCTCTTCAAGTAGCGGCGGTCCGGGTCCGCCCGGCTGGAGCGCGGGCCCCGCCCGCGCTACTGGAGGCCCGCCAGAATGGTGCCGTCCTCGCGGATCGTGAGGATGTCGCCGGGACGCGCCGTGGTCGTGACCCACCCGGTCTTGAACCGCACGGCCACCTCGTGGTCGCCCGCCCACGGCGTGGGCACGGACAGGTCGTAGCCGTTCTGCGACATGTAGCCCGAGCCGCCCTCGACCACGCGCAGGAGCGTCGCCAGCGGCTGGGCCAGCGGCCGGACGCGGACCTGCCGGCCCTGCTGGTTCTTCTGGCCGAGCGCGCCCTCGACCCGCACCGTGATCGTGCCGGCCGGCACGCCGCGGGTCATGAGACGGCGGAAGTCCGCCGTGCCCCTGGCGATCCGGCTGACGATGTCGGGCAGTCCGGAGCCGTCCAGGTCCGCGCACGCCTTCAGGTCGTTGTAGAAGGGTGCGAACGCGGGGAGATCCGATCGCACGAACCGGCCCCCGACGTTGACCAGCAGGCGCGGCAGTCCGGTTCCAGGCGCCGAGTCGTTGTGCGCGACGACCACGTCCTCGAAGCCGTCGCCGTTGAAGTCGCAGACGTTCATGCCGAAGCCGTACGTCGAGCCGTCGGGGAGGCCATCGATGACGGTGCCCTGATCGAACGTGCCGCCGTTGTTGACGAACAGCCGCGTCTCGAACGCGTCGTGGTGGACGAGGTCGAAGTCCCCGTCGAGGTCCACGTCGAGGAGCCGCATGCCCTCGTCGAACCGGATCGGATACGACATCGAGGGACCGATGTCGGAGAACGTGCCATCGCCGCCGTTCCGGTAGATGTGGGAGTCGACCGCGATGTCGATCCACCCGTCGCCGTCGAAGTCCAGGGCCTGGGCGCCCTCGGGAATCGTGTGGTCGTTCGCGTCCACGCCGGCGGCGGCCGCGCGCTCCACGAAGTGTCCCGTGCCGTCGTTCTGCAGCAGCAGGTTCCGGCCCCCGTCGTCGAGGTGGGTGTACTGCGGGACGAAGATGTCGAGGTCTCCGTCGTTGTCGAAGTCGGCGGCGAGGACCGTCTCGCCGAATCCGCGGAGCTCGAAGGGCGCGAAGGCCTGGTCCTCGGTGAACGTCCGGTTCCCGTTGCCGACGTGCAGCGTCGCACGGACGGTCGTGTCGTCCGCCCGTGTGTAGACGTCCGTGAAGATGTCCGGGATGCCGTCGCCCGTGAAGTCCGCGATCCGGGAGTCGCGAGCCTTCATCGGATCGATGATGAGCGCCTGGAGACCGACGCTCGCCAGGTCGTACAGGTCGAACGTGCCGTCGCACCGGCCCCAGCCCCCGACCAGGTCGAGGCATCCGTCGCCGTCGATGTCGGCCAGCGCCGCGGTGACCGCCATGGACCACTGCCC
>JAWKHS010000041.1 GCA_041394705.1 Vicinamibacterales bacterium | reverse complement strand
CAGGTCGAAACCCGCCGTCGCGAGTTCAGCGATGAGTTCACGTTCGGTCAGGAAACACTGCGGCTGGCCGGAAAACTGCGTGAAGACGAACCGTTCACCCGGCACCGGCTCCGCATCGGGCGGCAGAGTGTGGCGTGAGAACGTGAACACGAACAGGGCCGCGCCTGGGCAGGCGACTCGGGCCGCCTCGGTCACCGCCCTGCGCAGCGTCGCACCCGACGGCGCCAGGTTCCAGATGCCCTGGGCGACAAGGAAATCGATACTCCCGGTGGCTACGGGCAGATCGTCCATCGGGGCGAGCACCAGTCGCACCCGTTTCGCCTCGCCTGCGGTGGCGACACGGTCGGCGGCGGCCCTCAGCATCGGCCACGACAGGTCGGTGCCCAGCACGTGCCAGCCGATGCGCGCGAGTGGCACGGCGTTGCGCGCCGCTCCACAGCCGATATCGAGGAGGCGTCCACCCCCACGCCGCGCGAACTCAGCCGTCGCGACGCCGAGCAGTACCTGATTCGGCGGCGACGACACGAAGCCGGCGACGGTTTCGGGTGCGCTCCACGGCGAGCCGGAGAGCGGGTCGATGGGCGGTGTGGTCATGGAAGCGGTCGAGGCATCGTCCGGGAACTCATGGCCCCGGCTGTATGACCGGCATCATATCGACGCTCCGCGGGCTGCACGGAGTATTCCGTCACGCACGTCGGTGCCGGCCCCGCTGGCGGCAGCCGCGTGGGGAAGGTGGCCCCATGAACGCCGCTCGCGGAGTGCTGATGCTCGTCGCCATGGGCCTGACCGTCGCATCGTGTCGGGACGCGCCGGTTGCTCCGGCGCCAGCCCGTGCGATCTCGGCCACCGGTGAGGAGCTCTACTCGACATTCTGCGCGGTGTGCCACGGGCCGGAGGGGCGCGGTGATGGCATTGCGGCGCCGGTGTGCCGTGTGTCGCCTGCCGATCTGACGCGCGCCGAATTCAAGGTGCGTGCGACGCCAGCAGGGGCACTGCCACGTGATGCCGATCTGGCGGCGGTGATTCGCCTCGGTGCCGGCGGTGACGGCGCGATGCCGCCGTTTTCGTTCCTGACGGAGGGCGACATCGCCCGCCTCGTCACGCGGGTCAAGGCGTTCTCGCCACGATGGCAACGCGAACAGGCAGCGCCGGATGTCGTGCTGCCACCCCGCGTCGCGGGTGACGTCCGCGAGGGCGAGCGCGTCTATCGCAACTCCGGTTGCGTGGAGTGCCACGGCTTGTCTGGGGACGGCAATGGACCGCGCGCGAAGGGCCTGCGCAATGCGCGAGGCCTGCTCGAGATGGCCACGGACCTCACGCGTCCGTGGACGTTCAAGGGGGGGCGCGACGACGTCGGCATTGTCCGATCCGTGCTGACCGGCTTCAACGGCACGACCATGCCAGGGTATGCGGGCCAACCAGACATCGAGCGCCGCGTGTGGGACCTCGCCGCCTATGTGTGGACGCTGCAGCGGCCCCTTCCAGTCCCGTTGTCCACCCCTGCGACCGACACGTCATCGGCTGGCGGATATTGGACGCTGCCGGTGCCCACGCAGGGGGGCGCGCTGTCATCCGCGTCGTGCGCCGCCTGCCACGCCGCACAGTTCGCCGATTGGTCGCGGGCGCGCCATGCGCTCGCCATGGGCCCAGGTGTCTGGGCGCAGATGAAGGATCAGCCTGAGCTGAGCGGCATGTGCGCCACGTGCCATACGCCCCTGCGCGATCAGTGGACGGACGCCTATCTGCAGGCCGATGGCGTCGGGTGTTCCGGCTGTCACTCCAGGGCGAGCCAGAAGTTCGGCCCGCCGCCCCGCCCGACCACCATCGCGCCGCTCGTCGCCCGGTATCCCGCCCCGCACGGCGCCGTGGCCACGAGAGACTTCTTCGAGAGCGTGGACTTCTGCGCCGCGTGCCATCAGTTCGCTGAGGGCCGCGCCCCGCGGGTCAACGGCGCATTCCTGCAGAACACCGTCGAAGAGTGGCGAGTCTCGCGCGCCGCGCACGAAGGAAAGACCTGTCAGACCTGTCACATGCCCGACCGACGGCACCTGTTCCGCGGCATTCACGACCCGGAGACCGTGCGGACTGGTGTGCGATGGACGTTCGACGCGCGCGATCTGAACGGCCGGGTCGAAGCCCGCATGACGCTCACGAACACCGACACAGGCCATGCGTTCCCGACCTACGTCGTCCCCGAAGTCTGGATGCAGATTCAACTGGCGAATCGATATGGGGCGGGCCCAATCGTCGCGGAGCGGGTGATCGCGCGGCG
>JAWKHS010000040.1 GCA_041394705.1 Vicinamibacterales bacterium | reverse complement strand
TCGGTGCGAACGCTCCGCACATACGCGGCCAGCGACGCCGTGGACGCGGCGACGAACGGCACCTCCGTCATGAAGGAGAAGGTGAGATCGAAGAGCACCGGGTGCAGCGCGAGCGCCGCGGCGCCGAGGCCGGCGGTCGAGCGGCGGCATCCGAGCTCGACGAGCAGCAGGTAGAGCGCCCAGCAGCCCAGGGCCGCGGCGGCCACCGTGGACAGCCGCAGCGCGTCGAACGAGAAGCCGAGCACGGCCGCGAACGGCGCGGCCCAGAGCGTCTGCGCGATGGGATAGACCGCCGAGATCGACGGGACCGCGAGCCGGCCCGTCTGCACGAACTGCTCGACGCTTCGCGCGTAGACCCAGTCGTCGATGTAGGGTGCGTCGGCCGCCCCGGCGCCGACGGCCCACCAGGCGGCGGCGAAACCGGCCGCGATCGTGAGCAGCGCGGGCCACCCGGCGCCGACGCCGGGCCGCGCCCCTGTGGTCGTCACGTCCGGATCGTACTCGCGCGGCCGGGCCCGCGCGCCGGTGGCGTCAGCCGCGCACGTGCGTGTCGAACCAGGTGAGGGTGCGCTGCCAGGCCAGATCCGCGGCCGCCTTGTTGTAGCGCTCGGGCGTGGCGTCGTTGTTGAAGCCGTGGAGGGCGCCCGGATAGACGTAGCCGTCGTGCGTCACGCCCGCGGCCGTGAGCGCCCTGTCGTAGGCGGGCCAGGCCTCGGCCAGCCGCGTGTCCAGTCCACCGTGGTGCACGAGGATCGCGGCCTTGATCTTCGGCACGTCCGCCTCGGGCGCCGCCCCGCCGTAGAACGGCACCGCGGCGGCGAGGTCCGCGCCCATCCTGACGGCGAGCGTGTTGCAGACGCTCCCGCCGTAGCAGAAGCCCGTCACGCCGATCTTGCCCGTGCAGTCCGGCCGCGCCTTGAGCCACCGGGCGGCGGCGATGAAGTCCTCGAGCTTCCTGGCGTTGTCCACCTTCGAGAAGAGCGCTCCGCCGCGGGCGTCGTCGCCGGGGTAGCCGCCGACCGAGCTCAGGGCATCGGGCGCGAAGGCCATGAAGTTGGCGAGCGCCAGCCGGCGGGCGATGTCCTCGATGTGCGGGTTCAAGCCGCGGTTCTCGTGGACCACCAGGATGCCCGGCAGCTTGGCCGGCGTGTCGCCGCGCGTGTCCGCGCTGAACGGCCGGACCAGGTAGCCCTTGATGTAGCCGTTGCCCTGGGGCGACGGCACGGTCTGGTAGCTGGCCGCGATCCGCTCGTCGGTCTTCGACACGACCTGGCCGGCCGCGTAATTGGGCATCAGCGCCTCCACGATGGCGGCCGCCGTGAGCCCCGCCACCGGGAAGCGCTTCACGCCGTTCAGGAAGGCGCGGCGGCTGATCTCGCCGTGGATGTACTGCGTGTAGAGCTGGACGGCCTCGACGGGCAGCTTCGGTCGGTCGGCGCTCATGGCGGTGGCTCCTCGTGTGACGCCGGGCGAGGATAGCACTCCTGGCGCGACCCTCCGGTCGAGCCGGCGCCGAACGCCGCCCTCGCTCACCGCCGCGCCGCGTACTGCTTCGTGTAGCCGTTCCGGCTGTTGCTCACGGAGAAGGAGCCGTCCTCCCGCGCCGACACTTTGAGGTAGTGCGCGGGGACGTGGTCCGCCTGGCCGCCGGCGCCTGCCGGCGGCGCCGCGGCGCCGGCGACGATGGCCGCGATCTGCTCCGGCGCGTCGAGGTTGGCGATGCGCACCCCGGGGGCGTTGTGTTCGACTCCGGCGGGATACGACCAGTGGAGCTGCCACACGTCCTCGAAGCCGGGCGACGTCTCCAGCGTCCGGAACGACTGCACCGCGCCGCCCTTCCGCGTGCCGTTGTTCATGATGGCCACGCGCGGCCGGACGGCATGGACGACCACCGGCGAGCCCGAGCGATCGAGCCCGTGATGGGTGGTGAGATACAGGTCCACGACGCCGATGTTGTTGGACGGGCACATGAGCCGCGCCTCGCGGCTCCACGTGAGGTCGCCGAGGTTGAGCGTCCGGAAGCGGCCGAACCGCATGACGAAGCCGGCCGAGTTGTGGTTGTCGTCCACGGGAGCCTCGTCCCGCGCGGCCACCGTGCCGCAGACGGGATTCGCCGTGCCGGCCCCCGTCGCCCCGGCGATCGGCCGGGCCAGCGCCCGGTTGTCGCTCGCGACCACGACGACGTCCAGGCCGGCGAGCGGCACCGCGTCACCGGGCGTCACGATCGTGCGCGGCACCGTGCGGGCGACCTCCGCGTAGGCCTGCTCGAAGGCCGCGATCGGCGCCGTGTGCTCCGAGGCCGGGCCGTGGTCGTAGACGTGGCCCACGGGCAGCCGCCTGGTCAGCTCGA
>JAWKHS010000039.1 GCA_041394705.1 Vicinamibacterales bacterium | reverse complement strand
CCCCAACAAGGACGTGAACGAGATCTGCGCCATCATCCTGGCCGGCCAGAAGAACGGCGCCGTGATCCTGGGCGGCGGGTCGCCCAAGAACTTCTACCTGCAGGGGCAGCCCACGCTCTGGGAGGTGTACGGCATTCCCAAGGGCGGCAACGACTACTTCATCCAGATCACGACCGACCAGGTCGTGTGGGGCGGCCTGTCGGGCGCCACGCCGGCTGAAGCCGTGAGCTGGGGCAAGGTCAACCCCGGCGTGCTGCCAGACACGGTCGTGACCTACTGCGATTCGACCATCGCGTTTCCGCTCTTCGCCGAATACGCCGTCGGCCACGCCAACGGGCGCCGCCCCCTCAAGCGCCTCGTGGAACAGCGGGACGCGCTCGTCGCGGCCCTGAAGGCCGAAGCGTCGAAGCCGCGCGACGAGGAGGCCTAGTCCGCGTGCCGCGGCTGAGCGGCGGAAGGGTCGTCACGCCGGACGGCGTGCTGGACGGGGCCGTCGTCTCGGTCGCCGACGGGCGGATCGTGGACGTCGCGGCGTCGGGCGCCGCGGCGGCAGGCGACGTGGATTGCTCCGGCTGCTGGGTGCTCCCCGGTTTCCTCGACACGCACGTCCACGGGACCGACGGCGTGGACGTCCTTGCCGGGCCCGATGCGGTGGCCCAGGTGGCGGCGGGGCTCACGCGTTACGGCGTCACCGGCTTCTGCCCGACCTCGCTCGCCTGTCCCCCCGGCCCGCTCGCCGCGTTCCTGGACGCCGTGGCCGCCGCGCAGGCCGAGCCGGCGCCGCGAGGCGCGCGCGTCCTCGGCGCCCATCTCGAGAGCAACTTCCTGAACCCGGACTACCGGGGCGCACAGCCGGCCTCGTGCCTGCGGCTGCCGCCGTCGGCCGGCGCAGCAGCTCCCGACGCCGCGTTCTCCGCGGCCGAAGCCGCGTTCTCCGCGGCCGAGGTCCTGGCCGTGATCGAGGGCCACGCCAGCGCGGTGGCCATCGTCACCCTCGCGCCCGAACTGCCCGGGGCGCTCGACCTGGTGCGGCGCCTCGCCGGCGCTGGCCACCGTGTGTCCCTCGGACACTCGGGAGCGACGTACGACCAGGCGGCCGCGGCCATCGCGGCCGGCGCGCGCCACGCCACGCACCTCTTCAACCGCATGCCGGTGATGTCGCACCGCGCGCCCGGGCTCGTGGGCGCGGTGCTGGCGGCCGGTGAGGTGACCTGCGAGATCATCTGCGACGGCGTGCACGTGCATCCCGCGTGGGTGCGGGTGGCGGCCGCCGCCAAGGCCCCATCGGGCCTGGTCGCCATCACCGACGCGACCGCGGGCGCGGGACTCCCGGTGGGGGCCACGGCGCGGCTCGGCGACCTGACGATCCACGTCGGGGAACGGGTGGCGACGCTTGCCGATGGCACGATTGCGGGCAGCGTGACCACCATGGACAGGGCCTTCCGCTTCCTCGTGACCGAGGCGGGCCTGAGCGTGCCCGGCGCTTCGCGGCTCACCTCGGCCAACCCAGCCGCCGCGCTCGGCCGCGCGGACCTGGGCCGGCTCGAGCCCGGCTGTCAGGCTGATGTGGTGGTGATGGACGAGGCATTCGAGGTCAGGCAGACGTGGATCGCCGGACGGCCGGTCTGGAACCCGGACCGGCGGCCGCACGTCTCTCCGGCCGGAGGGGCTCCATGACGACGGCACATCGCGGAACGACGTCGGCGGGCGCGACGCTGCTGGCCCTGGCGCTCGCCGGCTGCACGCTCAACGTGAACACCGAGGGGGCGACCGCCTCCGAGACGCACAGCTTCAAGGTGTCGGGCACACCGCGGATCACGCTGGACACCTTCGACGGCTCCATCAATGTCCACTCCTGGGACCGCCCCGAAGTGGAGGTGATCGTCGAGAAGCAGGCGCAGGACGAGGGCGTGCTGAAGGAGATCGTCGTCGAGCCGGTGCAGGACGGCGACTCGATCACGCTGCGCGTCCGCGGGCCGGCTTCGTCCAGCCACGACGGCATCCACATCGGCGTCGTCTACTCGCCGCGCGCCCGGCTGCGCGTGGCCGTGCCGAGGGCGTCTTCGCTCGACCTCGTGAGCAAGGACGGGTCGATCTCGATCGAGGACGTCTCGGGCGAGGTCAGGATGCGCAGCGACGACGGCGCGATCATCGGCCTCCGGCTGAGCGGCGACATCCGCGCCAGTACCGACGACGGCTCCATCCGGCTGCGCGAGTCCACGGGCCGCGTGGACGTCGAGACGCTCGACGGCAGCGTCGTGGTCAACGGGACGCTCACGCACCTCAGGGCCAAGACAGGCGACGGGTCCGTCCGCGTCGCCGCCGAGAACGGCAGCCGCGTGACCGAGGACTGGCTGGTCGAGACCGGCGACGGGAGCGTGGAGGTCCGCCTGCCGCAGGATCTCGCCGCCGACATCGACGCCGAGACGTCCAGCGGATCGATCCGCTCCACCTATCCAGGCCTGACCGTGCCGGAGTCCGCCGACGGCGAGCGCCGACGGTCGCGAGACGGCCGCGAGCTGCGGTCGTCGATTGGCGGCGGCGGCAAGACCCTGCGCGTGCGCACGGGCGACGGGTCGATCCGCTTCGAGTCCTAGACGCGGCGGCCTAGCGCGGCGACGGGTGCGCGTACGGCGTCGGATCGACCACGCCGGCCTCGGCGAATGCGTCGCGCCGCTCGCGGCACTTGCTGCACAGCCCGCAGTGCTGATCCTGCCTCGGGTTCATGCACGACAACGTGAGTTCGAGCGGCACGCCCAGGCGGGCGCCGAGCTCGATCACCTGGGACTTCTGGAGCGCGGCGAACGGCGTCGCGATCGAGAGGGGATGCGCCAGCCCGCGCGACAGGGCCTCGGCCATCGCGCCGAAGAACGCCGGTGTCGCGTCCGGAAACGGATTCCCCGCGAGCGGGCCCAGCACGATCCGCCGCGCGTCGGCGCGCGCGGCCACGATGCCGGCCTTGGCCAGCAGCGTGAGGTTGCGTCCCACCAGGTAGACGTCCTCGTCGGGCGTGTCGTAGGCGGGCGGCTGGCCGGTGATGGCCCAGTGATCGGCGGGATAGACGTCCTGCATGGGCAGGTCCACGACCGTGAGCGGACGCGCGGCGTTCAAGAGCGGCGAGGCGACCAGCCGCGACAGCATCCGGAGCTCGGCCGCTTCCCAGGCCAGGCCGGAGCGCACGTAGACGGGCCTGACGTCGTAGCCGGCCAGCTCGTGCGCGAGGAGCACGGCGCTGTCCAGTCCGCTCGACACGAGCACGACGGAGGCCGGGCGCGAGGCCATTCGGGGCGAAGGATACAATCATCCGGCCCGACCGTGGCACGCGATCTTCGACCCGACCGATGAGACGACCCGTGGACGGCGTGGTGGCGTTCGACCTCGACGGCACGCTCGTCGATTCGGTGGCCGATCTCGCCAGCGCGGC
>JAWKHS010000038.1 GCA_041394705.1 Vicinamibacterales bacterium | reverse complement strand
GTGGAGCGCGACGTGGCGGTCCCCATGCGGGATGCCGTCGTTCTGCGCGCCGTTGTCGTGCGACCGCCGGGGGAGGGGCCGTTCCCCACGCTCGTCCACCGCACGCCGTACGGCAAGACGCCCACGGCCGACGGCGCGCTGGTGCAGGAAGCCGTGAGGCGCGGCTACGCGGTGGTCGTGCAGGACGTGCGCGGCCGCTACGCGTCCGACGGCACCTTCTCGGCCTATCTGCAGGAGGGACGCGACGGCTTCGACACCATCGAGTGGGCCGCCGCGCAACCCTGGTCCACCGGGCGCGTCGGCACCTTCGGGCTGTCCTATCCGGGAGCCGTGCAGTGGCTGGCGGCTGTCGAGTCGCCGCCGCATCTCGTGGCCATGGTGCCGGCCATGACCTTCGCCTCGCCGACGCACTTCTGGTACGCCGGCGGCGTCTGGGACGGGTCGTGGCTGTACTGGACCTGGTTGAACATCGCGCCCGACCTGCGCCGCCGCCTGGACGTCCCGGGCCCACGGACCGCCGCGGACGCCGGCACGAGCTGGGACGCCGAGGGGAAGGCGGCCCAGGCGTTCCTGCCGCGTCAGGACCTGCCGAACTTCAAGGGCGTGGCCGACTGGTACTACGAGTGGATGCGGCACGGCCCCTACGATCCCTGGTGGCAATGGGCCGAGCTCACGACGAAGTACCCGCGCGTCTCGGCGGCGGTGCTGAACGTGAGCGGCTGGCACGACGAGATGTACGGGCCGCTCGGCGCCACGACGAACTTCGCCGGGCTGGTCGCCAGCCGGGGCGGCGACACGCGGTCGGCGCGGACGCAGCTGGTCGTCGGCCCGTGGACGCACGGGTCCGACTGGGCGGGCACGAAGATCGGCGATCGCGAGATGGGACCGGCCGCGGCCCTTGACTACACCGACCTGGTGCTGGACTGGATGGACCGCTGGGTGCGCGAGATCGAGAACGGCGTCGCGCGCCGTCCGCCGGTGCGCCTCTACATGATGGGCGCCCAGGAATGGCGGAACGGCGATCGGTGGCCGCCGCGGGCCGAGCGGCGCGACCTGTATCTCGCCGGCACGGCGACGGCGGGCCGGCGGGCCGGCGCCCTCGCCTGGATGGCTCCGGAGTCGTCCACGCGGTCCACGTTCCTGTCGGATCCGGACGCGCCGGTCCGCGATCCGCACGACGGCGAAGCCGGGGGCCTGGACTATCGCGCGCTGTCGTCCGACCCCAGCGTCGTCGTGTTCGAGACGCCGCCGCTCGACGACGCCGTGGACGTCGTCGGGCCGATCGACGCCGAGATCCACGTGTCCGTGGACCGGCCGGACACCGATCTCTGGGTGAAGCTGCTCGACGTGGCCCCCGACGGCGCGGCGTACGGCGTGATGAGCATCGGCCTGGACGTCCTCCGCGCGAGCTACCGGAACCATCGCCCCGAGCGCGAGCTGCTGACGCCCGGCCAGGTCTACCGGCTGGACCTCCACACGATGATGACGGCCAACCGCTTCCTGGCGGGCCATCGCATCCGGGTGGCGCTCATGGCCTCCTTCGCGCCGAACATGTCGTGGAACCTGCACAGCGGCGCGCTCGAGCTCGAGTCCGCCACGGCCGCCGTGGCGCACGTGACGGTGCACGCCGGCGGCCGGTATCCCTCGCACCTCCAGCTCCCGATCGTTCGCTGAGCCCTGCCGGCGGCCCGGGTGCGCGTCCCGGCAGGGTGACGGCAGCGGTGCGCGCGGCCGGGTTGGCGCGCCGCGGAGCCTGTAGGACATGGCGTGGAATCCCTTGACAGTTGAGGTCGGGGGGCTTAGCGCCGTCACCTGAACCTCTGGCGGTCCCGCCCGAGGTCCGTCGGCCTTCAGTTCGAGGACGTCCATGCGGAATGCATTGCTTGCGGGGCTCTGTGCGGCCCTCGCGATCGGGGTCATGCCGTCTGCCAGGCAGGTCCAGCCGGCCCGTGCCGGCGCGCCGGCGCCAGCGGCCGCGCACACCCCGACGCCCCTGTCGGTGGAGGCCGAGAACGCGCTCGTCGGCCGGTATTGCGCCACGTGCCACAGCGAGCGGGCCAAGGCGGGCGGTCTGTCGCTGGCCGGCTACGACGCGGCCCGGCACGTCGAGCGCGGCGAGCTCTCCGAGAAGATGATCCGCAAGCTCCGCGCCGGGATGATGCCCCCGGTGGGCGCGCCGCGCCCCGACGCCTCGGCGGTCGCCTCCATGGTGGCCGCGCTCGAGTCGTCGATGGACCGGGCCGCCTCCGCGGCGCCGCGGCCCGGCTGGCGGCCGTTCCAGCGCCTCAATCGCGCGGAGTACGCGGCCGCCGTGCACGACCTCATCGGCCTGGACGTGGACGTCAGCGCCTACCTGCCGCCCGACACGATCAGCGCCGGCTTCGACAACGTGGCCGACGTCCAGGGCTTCTCACCGCAGCTCATGCAGGGCTACCTGCGCGCCGCGAGCCAGATCTCGAGGCTGGCCGTCGGCGACAAGCAGGCCAGCGCCACCTCGGCCACCTACAAGATCGAACACGGGCGCTCGCAGATGGCGCACGCCGACGGCACGCCCATCGGCACGCGGGGCGGCATCTCGATCGTCCACGTCTTCCCGGCCGACGGCGAGTACGTGATCAAGACGTCGATGGTCTACGCCGCCCTTGGCGGGCTCTTCGGCCGGACGCCGCTCCTCGCCATGGGCTTCAAGGAGCAGGTGGACGTGTCGGTGAACGGCGAGCGCGTGGCCCTGCTCGACGTCAGCCCGACGATGACCGAGACCGACTTCGGCCAGAACAACGGCCAGAACGGGATGGAGCTGCGGACGCCGCCGATTCACGTCCGCGCCGGCCCGCAGCGCATCTCCGCGGCGTTCGTGCAGCGCCTGGACGGCCCGGTGGACGACCTGCTGGCGCCGATCGAGAACACGGCCGAGGGCGGCGACGGCTACGGCACGACCACGCTGCCGCACATGCGCGACATGACGATCGTGGGGCCCACCGCCGTCACCGGCGTGTCGGACACCGTGAGCCGCCGGCGCATCTTCACGTGCCGGCCGACGACGCCCGTCGAAGAGGAAGGGTGCGCCGCCGAGATCGTCCGGAACCTGACGTCGCGCGCCTACCGCGGCAAGGGGACGCCCCAGGCCATGGCCGACGCGATGCGCTTCTACCTCGACGGCCGCAAGGGCGGTGACTTCGAGGACGGCGTCCGGATGGCGCTGCAGTCCATCCTGGTGAGTCCGTTGTTCGTGTTCCGCCTGGAGCGCGCCACCGGCGCGGCCGGTCCCTACCGGGTCGCCGACGTGGACCTTGCCTCCCGCCTGTCGTTCTTCCTCTGGGGCACGGGGCCGGACGCCGGGCTCGTGTCCGCCGCGCAGGCCGGGCGGCTCCGGACCGCGGCCGGGCTCGAGCGGGAGGTGCGGCGCCTGCTGGCCGATCCCCGGTCCGAGGCCCTGGCCTCCCGGTTCGCCAGCCAGTGGCTGCGCCTGCAGGACCTGCGGCAGCTGCGGCCCGAGTTCACGGCGTATCCGCTCTTCGACGAGACGCTGCGCGACGCCATGCGCGAGGAGACGGTGCGCTTCGTGGACAGCATCGTGCGGGAGGACCGGCCCGTCCTCGATCTGCTGACGGCCGACTACTCGTTCGTGAACGAGCGGCTGGCCCGCCACTACGGCCTCGAGGGCGTCAGCGGCGAGGGCTTCACCCGCGTCTCGCTGCCGCCGTACCGCCGCGGGCTGCTCGGGCAGGCGAGCATCCTCACGCTCACGTCGGTGGCGAACCGCACCTCGCCGGTCCTCCGTGGGAAGTGGGTGATGGAGGTCCTCCTCGGCACACCGCCGCCCCCGCCGCCGCCCAACGTGCCGACGCTCGACGAGTCGGTGACGTCGGCGTCCGCCGGCCGGCAGCTGTCCACCCGGCAGCGCATGGAAGAGCACCGGAAGAGCCCGGCCTGCTCGTCGTGCCACAAGGTGATCGACCCGCTGGGGCTCGCCCTCGACAACTTCGACGTGATCGGCGGCTGGCGCACCAAGGACAACCAGGTGCCCGTGGACTCGGCGGGTGACTTCTACGACGGCTCGCGCATGGAGGGCCCGATGGGCCTCCAGCGGGCGCTCCTCGCGCACTCGGACATGGTGCTGCGCAGCTTCACCGAGCGGCTCATGACCTACGCGCTCGGACGGCGCCTGGAATACACGGACATGCCGGCGGTCCGCGCGATCGTCGACGACGCGGCCCGGGCCGACCACCGGTTCTCGGCCTACGTGCTGGGCGTGGTGCGGAGCCAGGCGTTCCAGATGAGCGCGCCCGACGACGTGCGGGCGACCACCGTGGACGGGGCGGGGCAGCGGTAGACCAGGAAGCGCGGCGCGTCGCGCCGCAGGTTGTCAGCGGTTTTCGACAAGGAGCGGTCATGTTCATCTCGGGTACCCACGTTCCCCGCCGCACGCTGCTCAAGGGCCTCGGCGCCACGCTCGCGCTGCCGTGGCTCGACGCGATGATGCCGGCGGGCGCGGCGGCGCAGTCGGCTGCGGCCAGGAAGGTCCGGCTCGTGGCGCTGGAGATGGTGCACGGCTCGGCCGGCAGCACCGCGTGGGGCATCACGCAGAATCTGTGGGCGCCGGCGGCGACGGGCCGGAACTTCGACCTGAGCCCCACCAGCCTCAAGTCGCTCGAGCCGTACCGCGACGCGCTCACCATCGTGAGCAACACGGACGTGCGCAACGCCGAGGCCTTCACGCTGCCCGAGATCGGCGGCGACCACTTCAGGTCGAGCGCCGTGTTCCTCACGCAGGAGCACCCGAAGCAGACCCAGGGATCCGACGTGCACGTCGGCACGTCGCTCGACCAGGTCTTCGCGCGCCGCTTCGGCCAGGACACGCCGATTCCGTCGATGCAGCTCTGCATCGAGAACGTGGACCAGTCCGGCGGCTGCTCCTACGGGTACTCGTGCACCTACACGGACTCCATCAGCTGGGCCTCGCCGACGCAGCCGCTGCCGATGGTGCGCGATCCCCGCGTGGTGTTCGACTCGCTGTTCGGGGTCGGCGCGACGCCCGGTGAGCGGCGCCAGCGCCGCCTGGAGGACAAGAGCCTCCTCGACTGGCTCGGCGGCGCGGTCGATCAGCTGAAGCGCGATCTCGGCGCCGGCGACCGTGCGCGGCTGGATCAGTACCTGACCGAGGTGCGCGAGGTCGAGCGCCGCATCCAGCGCGTGGAGGCCGCCAACAGCACGGGCGAGCCGCGCGAACTGCCCGGTGCGCCGATCGGCGTGCCCGACTCGTTCTCCGAGCACGTCAAGATCATGTTCGACCTGCAGGCGCTCGCCTTCGCGTCCGACATCACGCGCGTGTTCGCCTTCAAGCTGGGCCGCGACGCCTCCAACCGCACCTATCCCGAGAGCGGGTTCGGCGGCGCCTTCCACTCGACGTCGCACCACGGCGAGAAGGAAGCGACCATCCGCGACTTCGCGACCATCAACAGCTACCACGTGGGCCTCGTGCCATACCTCCTGGAGAAGTTGAAGAACCTCTCCGACGGCGACGGCACGGTGCTGGACAACTCGCTCGTGATCTACGGCTCGCCGATGGGCGACTCGCACGTGCACAACCACAAGCGCTGCCCGCTCTTCTTCGCCGGGCACGCCGGCGGCCGGCTGAAGGGCGGCGTGCACGTCGCGACGCCGGACGGCACCCCGATGGCCAACGCGCTCCTGTCCGCCATGCACGCGCTCGGCCTGGACGACATCGCGACCTTCGGCGACAGCACCGGCGCCCTCGACCTCGCCGGGGCGCCGGCGACCGTCGCGGAGCGGGCGTAGCCATGGCGCGTCCCACCGCCAGGACGGCCGCCGGGCTGTTCGCGCTCGCCGCGCTCGCCGCCACCGCCGCGATCTCGGCCTCGTCCGACGCCCGGGTGGCCGATGCGGCCTCCCAGGGCGACGTCAAGGCCGTTTCGGCCCTGCTCGCCGGCGGCGCCGACGTCAATTCCGCCCAGGGCGACGGCATGACCGCCCTGCACTGGGCCGCCATGAACGGCTCGGCGGAGCTCACGACCGTCCTGCTGCACGCGGGCGCCAATGCCAACGCCGTGACGCGCGTCGGGTCCTACACGCCCCTGCTGCTGGCGGCGAAGCTCGGCCACGCCGACGTCGTGGACGCGCTCCTGAAGAGCGGGGCGTCGGCGAGGGCGGCCACGGCGAACGGCACCACGGCGTTGATGCTCGCCGCCGAATCCGGCGACGTCCGGTCGGTGGACAGCCTTCTGGCCGCCGGCGCCGACCCGAACGCCCGGGAGGCCACGCGCGGGCTCACCGCCGCGATGTTCGCGGCCGCGGCCGGGCGCGCCGAGGCGCTCACCGCGCTGCACCGCCGGGGCGCCGATCTGTCGCTTGCGTCGGACGCCCTGGATCTTCGCGTCATCGATCGCAGCAAGTTCGTCGGCGTCCTGTTCGGCAACCCGACGCAGCCCAAGAAGCCGGGCGCGGAGGCGGGGTCCGTGGAGGGCGGCGGCGGCAGGAACGGCGGCCGCGGCGGGCGTCCCGACGCGGCGCCGGCGGCGTCCACGCGGATTCCCGGCGTGGACCGCGACTTCTCCGGCAACGAACTGGTGCGCACGCAGGGCGGCATGACGCCGCTGCTCTTCGCCACGCGGCAGGGGCACGTCGCCGCCGTGCAGGCGCTCCTGGATGCCGGCGTGGACGTGAACCAGGTGAAGGACGGCGATCTCACGAGCCCCCTGCTCATGGCCACGATCAACGGCCACTACGACCTGGCGAAAGTGCTGCTCGACCGCGGCGCCGATCCGAACCGGGCGGCCCTGAACGGGGTGGCGCCGCTGTACGCCGTGCTGAACCTGCAGTGGGAGCCGCGCGCCAGCCGCCCGCGTCTCCAGGCCCACCAGGACCAGACGCTCGGCTACCTCGACATGCTCACGCTGCTCCTCGACCGCGGCGCCGACCCGAACGCGAGGCTCGCGACGAAGGTCTGGTACTCCGGCGGGCTCTCAGGCGTGGACGAGACGGGCTCCACCGCGTTCTGGCGGGCGGCCTACGCCAGCGACGTCGCGGCGATGAAGCTGCTCGTGGCGCGGGGCGCCGACCCGAACATCCGGACGGTGAAGGGCATCAGCCGACCGCCGACCGACGACGGACAGCGCGACTACCAGGACGTGTCTGGGCTGCCGACGATTCCCAACGGCGGGCCCGGCGTGCCGCCGCTCGTGGCGGCGGCGGGCGTGGGCTACGGCGAGGGCTTCGCCGCGAACACCCACCACTACGCCCCCAGCGGCATGATGGCGGCGGTGAAGTACCTGGTCGAGGAACTCGGGGCCGACGTCAACGCCATCGACCACGAGGGCAACACGGCCCTGCACAACGCCGCGGCACGGGGCGACGTGGAGATGATCAACTACCTCGTCGCGAAGGGCGCCGATCCCACCCTGATCAACCGGGAAGGGAAGAGCACCGCGGACATGGCCAACGGCCCCGTGCAGCGCATCCAGCCCTGGCCCGAGGCGCTCGCGCTCCTCGAGAAGCTCGGCGCCGTGAACCACCACCGCTGCGTGTCCTGCTGACGGGCCGCCAGGCGGCCGTACGTGCCACGGGCCGGCGCTGACGGCACCGGCCCGGGTCTGCGGAGGTGGGAGTCCGGCGTCGCCGTCCTAGCCCGTGATCGTCATGCCCGTGACGGTGAACACGACGATCAGGAACGCGAGGATGGCGAGGACGCCGACGGGAATCCAAGAGCGGCTGCAGGTCGTCCGCTGACGTCAGCAGTGTAGCGCAGCCAGCCCTCCGTGCCGCCCGGATTACGGGGGCGCTTCAAATCAAACCGGCAGGTGCGAAGCACCAGCAAGCCGGCCCTCCGGTCTAGCCGCTAGCCGCTAGTCCCTAGCCGCCAGTGCCGTTCTACGTCCGTCCCTCAAGGAACGCCCGTAGCTTGCGGCTCCGCGACGGGTGGCGGAGCTTGCGCAGCGCCTTCGCCTCGATCTGGCGGATGCGCTCGCGGGTGACGGCGAAGTTCTGGCCCACTTCCTCGAGCGTGTGCTCCGAGCCCTCGCCCACGCCGAAGCGCAGCTTGATGACGCGCTCCTCGCGCGGCGTGAGCGTCTTCAGCACGGACTCGGTCTGCTCGCGCAGGTTCAGGTTGATGACGGCGTCGGACGGCGACACCGCGGTGCGGTCCTCGATGAAGTCGCCGAGATGCGAATCTTCTTCCTCGCCGATCGGCGTCTCGAGCGAGATCGGCTCCTGCGCGATCTTGAGGACCTTGCGGACCTTCGACACCGGGATGTCCATCCGCCGCGCGATCTCCTCGGAGGTGGGCTCGCGGCCCAGCTCCTGCACGAGCGCGCGCGAGGTGCGAATCAGCTTGTTGATCGTCTCGATCATGTGGACCGGGATGCGGATCGTGCGCGCCTGATCGGCGATGGCGCGCGTGATGGCCTGCCGGATCCACCACGTGGCGTAGGTGGAGAACTTGTAGCCGCGGCGGTATTCGAACTTGTCCACCGCCTTCATCAGGCCGATGTTGCCTTCCTGGATGAGGTCCAGGAACTGCAGCCCGCGGTTCGTGTACTTCTTGGCGATGGAGACCACGAGGCGGAGGTTGGCCTCGACCAGCTCCTTCTTCGCCTGCTCGGCCTGCGCCTCGCCGCGCATGATGACCTCGAGCGTGTGGCGCAGGTTCTCGGGGCTCTCCTCCAGCCCGTCGCTCATGCGCTTCACCTCCGCCCGGAGGTCCTTCTCGCGCTTGAGGAGGATCTTGCGGTCCTCTTCCTTGAGCTTCGGCGTCTTCTTGGTGACGACCTTCGGGTTGAGCGTGCGCTTGACGTGGTCCAGCTCGCGCTGCACCTTCTGCACGGCCTCGACCGCGTCCTTCACCTCGTCCACCATGCGCCGCTTCACGGCCTCGGTGAACTCGATCTTCCGGATGAGCCGCGAGACCTCGACGTGGGCCCGCATGTGCTTCCAGGCGGCGCGGCGGTACTTCTTCTTGTCCTTCTTCAGCACCGTGCCGAGCTTCTCGCGCAGCTTCTCCTCGGCCACGCGCGCCTTGCGCACCGCGTCGATCTGCCGGAGGAACTGCTGCGCCCGCTGCTCGATGCGGTCGTCCGTGATCTCCTCGTCGTTGAAGATCACGAGCTCGCGGACCGTGCGCTCGCCGGC
>JAWKHS010000037.1 GCA_041394705.1 Vicinamibacterales bacterium | reverse complement strand
AGTGGTGCCTGGCGCACCACCAGGAAAGCTTCCTCTACACGCGGTTCCGCGAGATCTGCGAGATCATGCGCGCCTACGACGTCAGCTTCTCGCTGGGCGACGGCCTGCGGCCGGGCTCCATCGCGGACGCGAACGACGAGGCGCAGTTCGCCGAGCTGCAGACGCAGGGCGAGCTCACGAAGATCGCCTGGGAATATGACGTCCAGGTGATGAACGAGGGCCCCGGCCACGTCCCCATGCATCTCATCAAGGAGAACATGGAGAAGCAGCTGGAGTGGTGCGCCGAAGCGCCCTTCTACACGCTGGGCCCGCTGACCACGGACGTGGCGCCAGGCTACGACCACATCACCTCGGCGATCGGCGCCGCCATGATCGGCTGGTACGGTACGGCCATGCTCTGCTACGTCACGCCGAAGGAGCACCTCGGCCTCCCGAACCGCGACGACGTGAAGGCGGGCGTCATCGCCTACAAGATCGCGGCCCACGCGGCCGATCTCGCCAAGGGCCATCCGCGGGCCCGCGTCTGGGACGACGCCCTCAGCAAGGCCCGCTTCGAGTTCCGCTGGGAGGATCAGTTCAACCTCGCGATGGACCCCGTGACCGCGCGTGCCTACCACGACGCGACGCTGCCGGCGCACGGCGCGAAGGTGGCGCACTTCTGCTCGATGTGCGGGCCGAAGTTCTGCAGCATGGAGATCACGCAGCAGATCCGTCGCGAGGCCGCCGAGGGCATGGCCGGCAAGTCGGCTGAGTTCCGCCGGCTCGGCGAGATCTACGTCGCGTCCGCCACCAAGTCGTAGGCGCTAGCGGTCCACGGGCCGCTATACTTGCGCCGCGGCCGTCCGTCGGGACGCCCGCGGAGTGCCGGTGCGTCCCGGCATTGGAGGGTCTCGTGAAGGCTGCCCGTCTCGCTGCAGGTCTGCTGCTCGTCGTCTCGCCCGCGTTCGCCCAGGTTCCCCCGCCCGCCACGCAGATCGCGGGCGCCGTGCTCGCAGCGCCGGAGGACCGGCGCGCCGCCGCAAAGGTGCTCGGATGGGACGGAGGCGGGACGCTCGTGACGCTGCGCGAGGGCTCGAACGACGTCGTCTGCGTGGCCGACAACCCCAAGATCGACGGGTTCAACGTGGCGTGCTACCACAAGGATCTCGATGCGTTCATGGCCCGCGGACGCGCGCTCACCGCGCAGGGGGTCACTGACGACAAGCAGCGGGACGCGATCCGGTGGAAGGAGGTGGACGACAAGAAGCTGTCGATTCCGCAGAACGGCTTCCTGACGGTGCTGACCGGCACGTCGTTCGATGCCGCATCGGGCCAGGTGGCCGACGGCTACACCCGCTGGGTGGTCTACGTGCCGTACGCGACCGCGGCCTCGACGGGCCTTGGGACCAAGCCCCTTCCGGGCGTGCCGTGGCTGATGGACCCCGGCACGGCGGGCGCGCACATCATGATCAGTCCGGTGCGCCCAGCCGCCCCGCGGCCCTGAGCGAGACCGTCGTCAGGGCTGGCCCGGCGGCGCCGGGACGATTTGGATGAGCGTGGGAAAGCGGTCCGGCCCGCTGCCGGGCGTCGGGTTCGGAAACCCGGCCGACCCGCTGAACGTGTAGTCCTTGATCGTCACCGAGGGCGGGAACGCCATGGTCTCGTCGCGGAACCGGCCGATCTCGAAGACGTGCGTGGGCGGCACCTCGAACACGAGGTTGCCCTTGTCCTTCAGGATGTTCCGGTAGTAGGTGACCATCTCGCCGAAGGGCGAGCCGACGCCGAAGATGTAGTACCGCTGTCCGCGCCCGGCGTCGTAGGACCTGAGGAACACCGCGGTCGGATAGACCGGCACGCCGAGCTGAGCGTCGGTCGGCCGCGCTTCGGCTTGTGCGCCCTGGGGCGCGGCGGCCGCTGGCGGCTGGACCGCCTGGGACCCCGTTCCGGCCCGGCGCGCGGCGCCCGCGGGGAGCTGAGCGGCCAGGATCGCGCACGCGATCCACGCCGGGACGAGCGATGAACGGCGCATGTCCGTATTATAGGTCGCGTATCCGCGCGGCCGCGCGCCGCCCTTGGCCCCGCCGGCCGCGCCACGTCATCCATCGCCATGGCCCATCCGCTCGAGTCGTTCGTCCACGCCCACGAGGCGTGGCTCCACGAAGTCATCGATGCCCTCGTGTCCATCGAGTCTCCCACCGACGACAAGGCGGCGGTGGACCGCTGCGGCGAGGAGTTCCGCCGCAGGGCCGCTTCGATCGGCATGCGCGTCCGCGTCGAGGCACGTCCCGACGCGGGCGATCACAGCGTGGTCGAGATTGGGACCGGCCGCCCTCGCATCCTGCTCGTGGGCCACGTGGACACCGTGTGGCCGCACGGACAGATCGCGCGGATGCCGCTCGAGCGCCGCGATGGCCGGCTCTGGGGCCCCGGGACACTCGACATGAAGGTGGGCGTCTCGATGGGCCTCCTGGCGGCGCGGGCCGTGTTCGAGACGGCGCCCCCGGCGGCGGGCACGGTCGCGATGCTCGTCACGTCGGACGAAGAGACCGGCAGCAAGACGTCGCGCGCCCTGATCGAGGCCGAGGCGCTGGCGAGCGACGCCGTCCTGGTCCTCGAGCCGGCCCTCGCCGGCGGCGCGCTCAAGACGAGCCGGAAAGGCATCGGCCAGTTCCACCTGGCCGCGACCGGCGTCTCCGCGCACGCCGGCGTGGATCCGGCCAAGGGCGTCAGCGCGATTCGCGAGTTGGCCCGCCAGATCCTGTCCGTCGAGGCGCTGCACGATCTCGACCGCGGCGTCTCGGTCAACGTCGGCGTCGTCTCCGGCGGCACCCGCCCCAACGTCGTCGCCGAGCGCGCCGAGGCGATCGTCGACGTCCGTGCCCCGTCGCTGGACGACGCCGCACGCATCGACGCGGCCTTCCAGGCCCTCCGGCCCGTGCTGCCCGGTGCGCGGTTGTCCGTCACTGGAGGCTTCGAACGCCCGCCGATGGAGCGATCGGCGGGCGTCGCCGCACTCTACGAGCACGCCAGGACCGTTGCGGCGGAGCTGGGCCAGACCGTGTCGGAGGGCGGCACGGGCGGTGGGTCCGACGGCAACTTCACGGCCGCGCTCGGCGTGCCGACGCTGGACGGCCTGGGTGCAATCGGCGACGGCGCCCATGCCCTGCACGAGCACGTGGAGCTCGACCGCCTCCTGCCGCGGACGGCCCTGCTCGCGGCGCTCATCGCCCGGCTGCTGTCGCCCGCCGGCATCCTGCCGCCTCGCTAGCGTCGGGCCCGCGGGCGACGGCGGCCCGCCCCGCGCCCTCGCCTAGCCGTCGCCGGCCCTGGCCGGTGGCCGCGCCGGCAGGAAGTGCAAGCGGGCCTGGGCGGGGCACGAGGGGCGCCGGCGCCGGTCGCTCGCGCCGCCGGCCCGCGATGCCGGCCGGGCCTTGAGCAACCCGACGACGCGCGCGATCTCGTCGGTGTAGGACGCCGGCGCGTACTTCCCGGCGAACAGCCGCTCGTAGCCATCCACCAGATGGGGATACTCGGCCGCGAGCACCCGCAGGAAGTGCGCCCGAGCGCCGCCCTCGAGGTGCAGCACCATCGCGCCGATTGACGAGGCCCCATGGTCCGCGGCCGCCTTGATAGTGGCCTCGACGAGCGCCGGCTTCGTCGTGACGCCGGGCACCAGCGGCGCCATCATCACGCCGCATCGGATTCCGGCATCGACGAGCGTGCGCACGGCCCGGAGCCGCTGGAGCGGCGGCGCGGTGCCTGGCTCCAGGCGCTGCCAGGCGTCGTGATCCATCGACGGCACGCTCACGTGCACGCTGCACGTCGTCACGCGCGAGAGATCCGTGAGCAGGTCCGCGTCGCGCACCACCATCGGGCCCTTGGTGACGATGCCGAAGGGCAGCGGATGATCGCGGAGGGCCTCGAGGCAGCGGCGCGTGATGCCGTAGGTGCCCTCGATCGGCTGGTAGGGATCCGTGGCCGTGCCGATCGCGACCTGCTCCGGAGGCCTCGACCAGGCCGACAGCTCGCGCCGCAGCACGTCAGCCACGTTCGCCTTCACGAAGATCACGCTGGCGAACTCGTCGCCGGCGCCGAGTTCCAGATGCGATTGGTACTTCCTGGCGAAGCAGTAGTGGCAGCCATGCGTGCAGCCGCGATACGGATTCAGCGTCCACTTGAAGAACGGCATGCCCCGCGCGCGGTTCAGCGCGGAGCGGCAGCGGACGTGCTGGTAAGTGGCGGCGTCGGCCCGGACGACGGCATCCGGCAGCGCGGCGATTCCGCCGGTCTTGACGAGCCGCGCGACGTCCCGCGTCGTCGGAGGCTCTGGATCCCCGAACAGGCCGCGGTCCGTGGCGGCGGGCATGGCGCGACTATTTCGCCATTTGTTCGCCCTGTCAAGACCCTGGGGGACGGCCTACGGGCCTTCGACCCGGACCTGCGTCCGCCAGAAGCCGACGACGGAGGCGAGCGCGTCCTCGGTCGTGTGCTTCGACCGCCAGCCCGTGTCGGCCGCCAGCCGCGACGGGTCGCCCAGCACGATGGGCGTGTCGGCCGGCCGCATCCGTGCCGGGTCGATCTCGACGGTGACGGGCACGTCGATCTGCCCGCGCAGGCCGTCCAGCACCTCCTGCATCGAGACCGCGCGACCGGAACAGACGTTGTAGCAGACGCCCGGACGGCCCTCGAGCGCCAGCGCCCGGTAGGCACGAACCGTGTCACGGACGTCGCTCAGATCGCGGCGGGCCTCCAGGTTCCCGACGCGGATGGTCGGCGGGGCGAAGCCCGCCTCGATGCGCGCCAGCTGGCGGGCGAACGCGGGCGCGGCGAAGGCCGCCGACTGGTAGGGCCCGATGTGGTTGAAGGATCGGGTGACGACGACGGGGATGCCGTCGTCCTTCCAGGCGCGGAGCGCGACGAGTTCCTGGGCGAGCTTGCTGGTGCCGTACGGCGTGTTCGGCCCGATGGGCGAGTCCTCCGTGAGGGCCTCGGTCGACGGCCGGTACACGGTGGCCGACCCCGTCACGAGGACCCGGCAGCGGAGCCCGGCATCGCGGAGGGCATCGAACAGGTTGATCGTCCCGGCCACGTTGACCTCGAGCGTCTCCTCCGCCTTCGCCCACGAATCGCCGACGTGCGTGACGCCTGCGAGGTGGTACACGAGCGACGGCCCGAGGTCGCGGAGCCGCCGCATGACGGCGGGACGGTCCAGGAGGTCGATCTCGGTCCATTCCACGCCCGCCACGTCTGACGGCGTCGTGCCCGGGCGATGCCAGCCCACGACCGGCCCCTCGGCCGAGAGCAGTTCCAGCAGGTGCTGTCCGGCGAAGCCGGCCGCGCCCGTGACCAGTGCCGGTGCCGCCATCAATACGTCCCCCCGCCGCCGAAGTTGCCGAAGAAGTTCGAGAACGTGCCCACGCCGGCCAGGGTGAACCCGATGTTGAAGCGCCGGTCCTGGAACGTCGGAATGCCGGCGAACGCGCCGGAGTTGAAGACCTGGTACTCGAAGACGAGGCCGCAGCACTGGGCGTTGTACGCCGCCACGATGCCCTGCCGGATGACCGTGGAGCGCTGGATGTCCCAATCGATGCGGTACGTGCCCGTCATCTTCCCGTCGCGGAGGTTCAGGCGCGTGGCGCCGTTCAGGGCGTTGGTGGGATAGAAGGACGACAAGCTGCGGCTCCAGGCGACCGACACCGTCGTGGCCGGCGTGGTGTAGTCGCCGCCGGTGGAGATGGACAGCATCTTCCTGGTCGTCCAGTCGTACTCGGCGCGGAGGTTCGTCCCGAGGTTCGAGGCCGCCTGGGACCGGACCGTGAGGGCCACCGGCGAGTATTTGCTGGGGCGCCGCACCGTGCCGGTGTCGGCGTAGCTCGACCGGTAGTTGGGATCGAACTGGCTCGCTTCCTCGTCGCTGTAGTAGCTCTGGCTGATGTTCGCCGTCAGGAGCTCGCGCGGGGCCGCCGCCGACGGCGCGCCGGATGCCGCGCCCTTGGGAGCCTTCCGGACCAGGATCCTGTTGGTGAGGCCGTACGTCATCCGCGTGACGCCTCCCACCACGCGGTCGTACGAGCTGCCGAGGAGCACGACGCGGCTCTGCCCTTCGATCGACGTGATGCGGGACACCGAGAACGTGGGCTCGATCACGTGCTTCAGCCGGTCGGCCACGAAGTTGTTGGGCGTGTACACGCGGCTGAAGACCGGGCCCACGATGTCGGCGCGCATCTCCGCGTAGTTGCGGGTGTAGGGCACGTTCACCTGCCGGCCGGTGTCGAGGTCCGTGCTCTGGCTGTACCACGTGGTGCGGTACGACAGGTTCAGCGTGGTGTTGAGGAACGGCCAGCTGCTGAGGGGCGCGCGCAGCGTCGGCGTGATGTCCACCTTTCCCATGCCCCTGTCGATCTCCTGCGCGCCGTTCTTCTCGATGTACACGGGCCGCGACGCCTCGGACTGCACGGCGAAGAACACCGGCAGCCGCCAGATCCGCCGGCTCGACACCGAGGCCGTGAGGCTCGGCAGCGCGCCCGTGATGATGGACTGCGAAGTGTTGAAGAACGTCCGGTTACGGGTGCCGCTGAGCGACAGGCTGAGCGAGCGCCAGGACCCCGACACGTTGCCGGTGACCGAACTCTGGCCGAGCGTGGCGTTGTAGATGTCGCGGCTGTAGAGGTGGTTGAGCTGGAGGTTCGACGAGTAGTCGATCCGCGCGCGGCCCGTGAGGCCGAGGGGCAGCGTCTGGTTGACCGACCCGTTCACGAGCACGCTGCGCGACTCCGGCACCGCCGTGCCGTTCACGGTGGCGGCCTTCTGGTTGAGCCGGTAGGCGCGTACGTTGCCGTTCGACGTGGCCGAGCGGACCCAGCGGTACTCGGACCCGTAGCCCTGGCCGGTCTGCGTGTACCAGTCGTGCATGAGCGTCAGGTCCTGGCTGCGCGAGATCGCCCAGAAGAAGGCGTTGCTGATCGACTGGCCCTGGTAGGTGGAGCGGCCGTAGGTGGGCAGGAGGAATCCCGTGGACCGCCCGTCGTCCTGGATCGGGTAGTAGAGGAACGGCAGGTACAGGAGCGGCACGTCCTTCACGTGCATCACGGCGTTGCGAAGCACGGCGTAGTCCCCGACGTTGATCGTGACCGAGCCGGCCGAGATTTCCCAGCGCGGCGTGGGCTGCACGCACGTCGTGAAGCTGCCGTTGGTGACCTTGTACTTGTCCTCGCCGATCTTCTCGACCAGCTCGCCGTAGAAGTACACGTCGGGTTCGACGGTCCCGAACATGCTGCGGTCCCTGGCGACGCGCTCGGCGATCGACGCGCTCCCGGACGCCGTATAGAAGGTGCCGAGCCTGGTCTGCGTGTTGAAGACGGCGCGTTCGGCGGCGATTCTCGCCGTGGGCGTCTCGTACAGGACGTGACCCGAGGCCTCGATCCGGTGGGTGTCCAGGTACAGGTCCACCAGGTCGGCATAGAACTTCTGGCCCTTCACCTCGTCGTTCTCGAGCTCCACCGTGCCGACGAAGCGCCAGTGGTTGGCGTCGATCTGCTCGAGCCGGAACTGCCGGTTGGTATAGCCGGGCACCTGCGCCCAGGCCGGGGGCGCGCAGCAGGCGATCAGGACGGCGATCGAGCAGCAGAGGCGGGCGGTCATCCGGCTCGCGCCGGACCAGGCGGCCGGCGCCCGACTGGGGCGAGGGAAGGGTATCACGTGGACTCGAAGCCCTCGTCCACCAGCGCCGCGCGCAGGGGGCCGACGAGGAAGATCGATCCGGCGAGCAGGACCGGCGCATCGAACTGCCTGGCCGTCGCCAGGGCGAGTCGGCTATCCCGCTCGACGCTCACCGGGGTCCCCGCCGGCGCCAGCGATCCGACGATCGACGCCACCTGTGCCGCGGGCATCGCGCGCGGCGTGGCCGCCTCGGTCACGACGACGCGGGCGACGTGGGGCAGGAGGGGCCCGAGGACGTCGGGCACGCGCTTGTCCGCCATCACCGACGTCACGAGCGTCACCGGGGGCACCTTGGCCATCGCCAGATACGACGCCAGCGCGCGGGCGCCGGACGGGTTGTGCGCCGCGTCCACGAGCACGCCGGGCCCGCCGCCTGGCGCCTTGAACCACTCGAGCCGCGCCGCCCAGCGGGCGTGCGCCAGCCCGGCCTCGACGGCGGCGCGGGACACCTGGCGCCCCGAGGCCTCGGACCAGGCCTCCAGCAGCCGGATCGCGACGACACCGTTCGACGCCTGGTGACTGCCGCCCAGCGCCAGCCTGACCGGCCCGTACCGCCCGCGGGGCGTCTCGACCGTGAGCCTCGCGTGGCCGTCCACGAGCGGCGCCTCGACAACGGCGTCCGCCGTGGCCCTGACCAGCGGAGCACCGGCGGCCCGTGCCGCGTCCTCGATCGCGCGCCACGCCTCGGCCGGCACGTCGCCCACGACCAGGGGAACCCCTGGTTTCGCGATGCCGGCCTTCTCGCGGGCGATCGCCGTCAGGGTGGATCCCAGGTGCCGCTCGTGGTCGAAGTCGATGGTCGTGATGGCGCAGGCCGTCGGGTGGACGACATTGGTCGCGTCGTAGCGGCCGCCGAGCCCCACCTCCACGACGGCCACGTCCACCGACGCGTCCGCGAAGTGCAGGAACGCGGCGGCCGTGGACACTTCGAAGAAGGTCGGTGTCGCCGCCAGCGCGCCGTCGCCGACCAGGCGATCGACGGCCGCGAACGTCCGGTCGAGGACCTCGACGAACTCCAGCCGGGAGATCTCGTGGCCCGAGACCGCGATGCGTTCCTCGATGCGCGCCAGGTGCGGCGACGTGTAGAGGCCCGTGCGGAGCCCGGCGTCGCGGAGGGCCCGTTCGACCACGGCGCTGACCGAGCCCTTGCCGTTGGTGCCGGCCACGTGCACCGAGGGCCATCGGAGGTGCGGATCGCCCAGGGCCCCGAGCAGCACCCGCATCGCGTCGAGGCCGAGCTTGATGCCGAAGTGTTCGAGGGCGAACAGCCGCTCGATGGACGTCATCGGTTCGAGGCCGCCGCTCAGCGCGCGGCGGCGGGGGGCGCGTCCGGCCCGGTGAAGCGGAGCAGCCGGGCGATCGTGGCCTTCAGCTCACGACGATCGACGACCAGGTCCAGCATGCCCCGCTCGAGCAGGAACTCGCTGCGCTGGAACCCGGCCGGCAGCTTCTGGCGGATGGTCTGCTCGATGATGCGCGGTCCCGCGAATCCGATGAGCGCCTTGGGCTCGCCGATGTTGAAGTCGCCGAGCATCGCGAAGCTGGCCGTCACGCCGCCCGTCGTCGGATCGGTGAGCACGGACAGGAACGGCAGCTGCGCCCGGTCCAGCCGCGCCAGCGCGGCCGACACCTTGGCCATCTGCATGAGCGACAGCGCGCCTTCCATCATGCGGGCGCCGCCCGAGCACGAGACGATGACGAGCGCCACCCGGCGATCCGCGGCGTGCTCGATCGCGCGGACGAGTTTCTCGCCCATCACGACGCCCATGCTGCCGCCGATGAACCCGTATTCCATCGCGGCGACCACGGCAGGAACACCGTCGATCGTGCCGGCGCCCACCAGCAGCGCGTCCTTCATCCCGGTCGCCTTCTGCCCGGCGGCCAGCCTGGCGCCGTACGGCTTGGTGTCGGTGAAGGCCAGCGGGTCGTTCGAGGCGAGGCCGGCGTCGTGCTCCACCCAGAGGGCCTCGTCGAACAGCATGCGCAGTCGCTCGGCCGCCGTCAGGCGGAAGTGGTGCGCGCACTTCGGGCAGACGCTCAGGCTCTGTGCGAGATCCTTCGTGTAGATGGTGGCGTCGCACTCCGGACACTTCACCCACAGGCCTTCCGGCACGCGGCTGGGCGCCGTGGATGCCGTGATGGGCTTGCGGGTCTTCTTGAACCACGCCATGTGAACTCAGTGTATCAGCGGGGCGGGCCTCCAGGGGCCGGCGCGCCGCCCTCACCGGCGGGTGCGGGGGACGTAGTAGCGGGTGCCGTGCGTGAGGCTCTGGACCTGCCTGACCAGATCGTCCAGGGCCTCGTCGTCGTGCTCGGGATCGAACTGCGACGTCTCGACGACCAGGAGCGGCGTCGCGACGTAGTGGAAGAAGTAGTGCTGGTACGCCTCGTTGAGCTCCCGCAGGTACTCCGCGTCCGGCCGCGGCGTGTCATCTTCCGTCTCGTGCTCGCGGCCCGCCGCCCTGGCCAGCAGGACGTCGGTCGGCGTCTGGAGGTAGATCACCAGGTCCGGCGGGGGCACGTCCTTCGCCAGGAGGTCGAACAGGCGCTGGTAGATGAACAGCTCGTTGTCGTCGAGGTTGAGGAACGCGAAGATCTTGTCCTTGTCGAAGACGTAGTCGCACACGACCGAGTGCTGGAACAGGTCGCCCTGCTGCAGCGACGACAGCTGCCGGTGCCGGTTGAGCAGGAAGAACAACTGCGCCTGGAGGGCGGCGCCGGGACGGTTGGCGTAGAAGTCCGCCAGGAAGGGATTGCTGTCCCGCTCGAGCACCGGCGTGCCTTCGAGCTTGGCGGCGAGCCGCTCGGCCAGGCGTGTCTTTCCCGAGCCGATCGGTCCGTCGATGGCGATATGGCGATGAGCCACGCGCGGCGAGTATAGCAGCCCGATTCCGGCCGCGATCCGCGTGGTATGGTGAAGGGCCGTGGAGATGCCGCACCTGTGAAGATCGATCGCCTCGACGTCCGCCTGCTCCGCCTCCCGCTCGCTCACTTCTTCGAGACCAGCTTCGGCCGGTCGTACGATCGAACGTTCCTCCTCCTCAGGCTCGAGGGCGAGGGACAGGTCGGCTGGGGCGAGGCCGTGGCCGAGGCCCACCCCTACTACAGCTCGGAGACCACCGAGACGGCCTGGCACATCGTCACCGAGTTCCTGGCGCCCCGCATCGTCGGTCAGACCTTCGAGCACCCCCGCGACGTGTTCCCGGCGCTGAAGCGGGTGCGCGGCCACAACATGGCGAAGGCCGGGGTCGAGATGGCCGCCTGGGATCTCTACGCGCGCATCGTCGGCAAGCCGTTGTCGGCGGTGCTCGGCGGCACGCGGGATCGCATCGCCTCGGGCGTGTCGATCGGCATCCAGGACTCGCTCGACCAGCTCGTCGCGAAGGTGGCGAAGGAACTGGCCGCCGGGTACCGGCGCATCAAGATCAAGATCAAGCCGGGCTGGGACCTGAACGCGGTGGAAGCCGTGCGGGCGAAGTTCCCGGACATCCAGCTCATGGTGGACGCCAACGCGGCGTACTCCGCGACCGATGGCCCGCACCTGGCCGGCCTCGATCGCTACAACCTGATGATGATCGAGCAGCCGCTCGAGTACGACGACGTGATGGACCACGTGCAGCTGCAGAAGGAGATCGCGACGCCGATCTGCCTCGACGAGTCCATCCACACCGTGCGCATCGCGCGCGACGCCATCGAGGCCAAGGCCTGCCGGATCATCAACGTGAAGCCCGGCCGCGTGGGCGGGCACGGCGAGTCGATCGCCCTGCACGACCTCTGCCAGGCTCACGGCATTCCCGTCTGGCACGGCGGCATGCTGGAGTCGGGCATCGGCCGCGCCCACAACATCCACCTGGCCAGCCTGCCGAACTTCACGCTCCCCGGCGACATCGCCGCGAGCAAGCGCTACTACGTGCCCGACCTCATCGAGCCCGGCATCGACGTCTCCTCCGACGGGACGATCGCGGTGCCCACGGGCCCCGGGATCGGCGTGGACATCGTGGAGTCGCGGGTGCAGGCGGCGACGCTGCGTCACGTCTCGCTCGACCCGTCGAACCTGCCGGCCGGACACTGAGGCGCGCATGGACGAGGCCAGCCGCCGAGCAGCCGCCCCCGTCCGCCCCCTCCCGGCGCGTCTCGCCGTGGCCGTGCTGCTCGCGGCCGGGGCTGCCATCGCCGCGGCCGCCTGCGCCACCGCGCCGCCGCCGGTCGTCGCGCCGCCGCCGCCCACCTACCAGGAGAAGATGACGGCGATCCTCCACCTGGAGGATCGCCGCGTGCTGTCCGACGATGCCCTCGCTCCCGCGGCCGTGCGCGCGCTGCCGCCTCTCCTGACGGACGCCGAAGGCCGGATCCGCCGCCGGGCGGCGCTGGCGATCGGTCGTGTCGGGCTCGCCGACGGCGTGCCGCCGCTCGTGACGCTCTTGAAGGACGACCTGGATCCCGACGTTCGCGCGATGGCCGCCTTCGCGCTCGGGCTCATCGGCGACGCGGCGGCGGCGCCAGCGCTGCTCCCCGCGCTGGCCGACGCCGACCCACGTGTGCAGGGAAGGGCCGCCGAGGCCCTGGGCCTCATCGGACACACGCCCGCAGCCGGATCGATCGCGGGCATGGCCGCCGCCCACGTGCGAGCGGGCGCGCTCGCCGGCGTGGCGCCCGACGACGAGTCGACCGAACTCGGGCCGGCGGTCGACGCGGTGCGTCTCGGCGTCTACGCGTTGGTCCGGCTCGACGCCTTCGACGACCTGCGCGCCGTCGTCATCGGCGCCGACGGGTTGCCCGCCAGCGACTGGTGGCCGCTGGCGTTCGCCATGCAGCGCCTGGCGCGGCCTGGCGCCCTGCCCACTCTGAGGACGTGGCTGACCCGCGGGGGCGCGACCACACGCGCGTTCGCCGTGCGCGGCCTCGGTGCGCTGAAGGACGCGGACTCGAGACCCGCGTTCGAGTCCCTGGCCGGCGACGCGGCGCAGCCGTTCGGCGTGCGCGTCCAGGCGGTGCGGGCGCTCGCGGCGCTTGCCGATCGGCGATCGACGAAGGTGCTGACCACGCTGATGGCCGGTGCTTCGGAGAGCACGCTCCGGCTGGAGGCCGTCGCGGCCATCGGCGCCATCGCCGATCCGGCCGCGGCCGAACCGCTCCTGGACTATCTCGAGGATCGGTGGGCGCCGCTGCGGGCGGCCGCGCAGGCGGCGCTCGCGCGCGTCGACTCCGAGATGTTCATGACGGCCATGTCCGGCATCGACGTCGATCCGGAGTGGAGCGTCCGGGCGGCGCTGGCCTCCACGTTCGGCCGCCTGCCGGCGGACCGCGCGGCGCTCCGGCTCGGGCAACTGGCGGACGACGCCGATCCGAAGGTGAAGGCCGCCGCTCTCGCCGCCATGACCGCGAACAAGACGCCCGGCATCGACCGACGGCTCCTCGCCGCACTGACGGACCCCGACGTGGGCGTGAGGCTCGCCGCCGCCAGGGGCCTGGCGGCGCTGAAGCCCGCGGGCGCGGCTGCCGCCCTGACGGCGGCCTACGACGCTTCGGCGTCCGACACCACCTACGTCGGGCGGGCCGCCATGCTCGCCGCGCTGGCTGCGGTCGATCGTGCCGCCGCGACCCCCGTGCTTCAGGCCGCCCTGAACGATCGTGCCTGGGCCGTCCGGGTCCGTGCGGCCGCACTGCTCGCCGAGGGGCCGTCCGCGTCGCCTGCGGCCCCCGTCCGGCCCGCCCCGGCGCCTGTCGAACCGGCAGTGGACGACACGGCCGCGATGATCGCGCCCGCGTTCTCGCCAGAGGCCTACGTCTCGACCACGCGCGGCGAGTTCCGGATCGAACTGGCGGTGCTCGACGCCCCCCGCACCGTGGCGAGCTTCACGGCCCTGACCGCCCGCGGGTTCTTCGATGGGCTCCCGTGGCATCGCATCGTCCCGGACTTCGTCGCGCAGGGCGGCGACCCGCGCGGGGACGGCGAGGGCGGCCCCGGCTATGCCATTCGCGACGAGCTGAACACGCGCCCCTATCTCCGTGGCACGGTGGGCATGGCGCTCGACTGGAAGGACACCGGCGGGAGCCAGTTCTTCGTCACCTACTCGCCGCAGCCCCACCTCGACGCACGCTATACCGTGTTCGGGCAGGTGGTGGCGGGCATGGACGTCGTGGACGCCCTCGTGCCGTGGGATCGGATCGTGTCGGTGCGGATCTGGAACGGCGAACGCTGGATCGGCAAGACGCCGTAGCGGCTGCCGCGAACGCCGTACATGAAA
>JAWKHS010000036.1 GCA_041394705.1 Vicinamibacterales bacterium | reverse complement strand
GACCTCGCGTGGCAGCTCGCCGGGGCCTTCGGGCCGGCGCTCGATGCCGAAGGCGTGGCGGCCGTCTACCGCGATCTGGAGCTGCCGCTCGTGCCCATCCTGGCGGGGCTGGAGCGCGTGGGCGTCAAGGTGGACACGCAGGCGCTGGCCGGACAGGCCGCGCACATGGAGCAGGAGATGGCGTCGCTCGCGGCCGAGATCTTCCGGCAGGCCGGCGAGACGTTCAACATCGGCTCGCCCAAGCAGCTCGGCGAGATCCTGTTCGAGAAGCTCCACCTGCCGGTGCTGAAGCGCACGGGCACCACGCGCACGCCGTCCACGGCCGTCGAAGTGCTGGAGGAGCTCGCGCTCACGCACGAGATGCCGCGCCTGATCCTCGAATGGCGCAGCCTGTCGAAGCTGAAGGGCACCTACATCGACGCGCTGCCGGCGCTGGTGCACCCGATCACGGGCCGCGTCCACACGGTGTTCAACCAGGCGGTGGCCGCCACAGGACGGCTCAGCAGCAGCGACCCCAACCTGCAGAACATTCCGATCCGGACCGCGCTCGGCCGCGAGATCCGGCGCGCGTTCGTGGCGGAGGCCGGCCACGTCCTCATCTCGGCCGACTACTCGCAGATCGAGCTCAGGGTGCTGGCCCACCTCTCGGGCGACGAGTCCCTCACGGCGGCGTTCGCGCGGGGCGACGACATCCACGATCAGACGGCGCTCAAGGTCTTCGGCCCCGAGAGCGGCCTGGACCGCCACGAACTCCGGCGGCGCGCCAAGATCGTCAACTATGCGCTGCTCTACGGGAAGACGGCGTTCACGCTCGCCAAGGACATCGGCGTCTCGCAGCAGGCGGCGCAGCAGTTCATCGACGCCTATTTCGCGGGCTTCCCGCGCGTGCGCGGCTTCATCGAGGGGACGCTCGCCGAGGCCCGGACCACCGGGGTCGTCCGGACGATGTTCGGCCGCAAGCGCCCCGTGCCCGAGCTCACGAGCAAGAACGGCCAGATCCGGGCCGCGGCCGAGCGCGTCGCCGTGAACATGCCGATTCAGGGCACGGCGGCCGACATCCTCAAGCGCGCCATGATCGACGTGGATCGCCTGCTGGCCCGCGAGGCGCCCACCTCGCGCATGATCCTGACCGTCCACGACGAGCTGCTCTTCGAGTCGCCGGCCCCCGACGCCGATCGGGTCGCCGCCCTCGTCCGCACCGCCATGGCCAACGCCGTCACGCTGAGCGTGCCGCTCGACGTGGACGTGGGGGTGGGGGGGAATTGGAAGGAAGCCAAGCCCTAGAGCTCGGGGCTGGGACCACGCACGACGGCCACGTGGCGTTTCGGGACGACCGTGCCCCCTTAGGCGCCATCGCTCCGGTCCCGGATCCCGAGACCCGAACCCCGCCTACTTCCACCGCTCCTTGAGCAGTTCCCACTCGGCCCGCAGGGCGCTCTCGCGGGCGGCGCGGTCCGATTCGGGGACGTCGCGTCCGCGGTCGGGAATCAGGCCCTCGCGCACCAGGCGGTCCACGTCGGCGCGGAGTGCCATGGCGCTCGGCCCGGCGATCGGCGCCCGCACCCAGGCGGCGATGGCGGCCTGCCACGCGCGCTCCAGTTCGCCCTGGGCCCGGAGCCCGGCCACCAGCCAGTAGGACGCGGCACGCGATCCGGGGTTCTTCGCCTGCTCGCGCTCCATCACGGTGATGAGGCGGCGGAGCATCACCTCGCGGCGCGTCGTCGTGTACGGCGCGGCCCAGCGTTCCATCGCCGAGCCGTACCAATCCAGCACGGCCTCGCGGGCGCCCTCGCCCGCGGCCGGCGCAATCGCGATGGCCGACTCGAAGATCTCGGCCGCGGCGCCGAAGTCGTCCTCGAGGAACAGCGACCCGCCGAGCGCGATCAGGTACTCCGCGCGATCCGGCGTGCCGAGCTTCTCCACGTTCGCGCTTCCGAGCGCCGTGCGCGCGGCCCCGAGGTCCGCGGGATCCGCGATCTGCCGGTAGCGCTCGAGGTGCGCCCGCGCGAGGACGATCGCGGCGGCGTCGGCGGTCTCGGGCGTCTTGCGGGCGGTTTCGGCCGCCGCGATCGCCTCGTCGAACCTGCGCTCGTTGAACAGCGCCCGGGCCCGGGCCAGATCCTCGCGGGACGCCGAGGCGCCCGCCGTCGCGAGCAGGATCGCCACGAGAAGCGCGGGGCCACGACGCATCGCCGGCATCGTAGCACAGGGACCCGTCGAAAATCGCCCGTAAGATATTGAAAACACAACAGTTCAGTCCGTTTCTCGGCCGCGGCCCTGCTACAATGCGCGTCGATGTCCGAGCCAGTCATCGTCCCGAGAGCCGACCATCCCATCTCGCGACGGTCGATCGATCCGGATGCGCTCAAGGTGCTCACCCGGCTCCACGAGGCCGGCTACACCGCGTATCTCGTCGGCGGAAGCGTACGCGACCTGCTGCTCGGCCGGCGGCCGAAGGACTTCGACATCGGCACGTCGGCGCACCCGTACCAGATCAAGAAGCTGTTCCGGAACTGCTGGATCATCGGCCGCCGCTTCCGGCTCGCCCACGTCAAGTTCGGCGACAAGGCGATCGAAGTGGCGACCTTCCGGCAGCACATCCCGGTGGCCGACTCCGAGTCGGTGGCCGCCGACGCGGCGGCGCCCGAGGACCTGCAGGAGGCGGGAACCGACCGCAATCTCCTGATTCACCGCGACAACACCTTCGGCACGCCGGAGGAAGACGCGTTCAGGCGGGACTTCACGATCAACGCGCTCTTCTACGACATCGGGGACCGCTCGATCATCGACTACGTCGGCGGGCTCGACGACATCCGGCAGCGCGTCATCCGATCGATCGGCGACCCGAACCAGCGCTTCCAGGAGGATCCGGTCCGCATGCTGCGTGCGGTGGTCCTGGCCGCCCGCCTCGAGTGCACCCTCGATCCGCCGGTCGTCGACGCCATCGCCGAACATCGCCACCGGCTCGCGATGGCGGCGCCGGCGCGGCTCATCGAGGAGTACTACAAGGTGCTCCGGTCGGGGTATGCGGAGCGGACCTTCGCCGCGCTGGCCGAGCACCAGCTCCTCGAGCCCGTGACGCCCGAACTGCAGCAGCACGCCCACGACGAAGGCTTCCTCGACGCCCTCGACGCCCTCGATTCCTATCGCCAGCGCTTCGACGCCGCGCCCTCGACGCTGTCGAATCCGATCCTGCTGGGCACGATGGTGGTGCCGCTCGGCCTGATGCCGTCACGCGGGCGCCCGCACGCCGACGAGAGCCAGGACGGCGACGACGATCTGCCGCCGCCTCCGCCGACGTCGGCGCGGCGGCGCCGCCGCGACGGCCCGCCTGAGCCCCTCTTCAAGATCGGCCAGCTGCCGATCGCCCGCCGCGACACCGACCGGCTGCGCCAGCTGCTCGCCGTGCAGCGCAGGCTCCAGGACATGGAGGCGACCCCGCGGGCCAAGCGGGCCCTGCTCCACCGGGGACCATTCGAGGATGCGCTGACATGGCTCGAGGTCCACGGGCGCGCTCCCGAGATCGTCGAGCACTGGCGAGGGTTCATCGAGGCCAGTTCGCTGCCGCCCGAGGGCGCGGGGCGGTCGCACGGCGAGGGCGGTGACGATCTCCGCAGGCGCCGGCGGCGCGGCGGCCGGCGGCGGCGCGGCGGCCGGCGCTTCGGACCGCCGCCCACCGAGTAGGCAGCGCGGCCTCGCGGGGGCGCGGCATGCCCGCGCCGGGCGCTCAGCCGGCCGTGGCCTCCGACAGCCGCAGGATCGCCCGAAGTCCGTCGTCGCCGACGTCGAGGCTGTGTTCGTTCACGTACAGCCGGATGTGTTGGTCGCACACCTCGTCGGACATCTCCTGCGAGTGCGCCCGGACGTAGGCGCGGCTGGCTTCGGGGTGCGCGAAGGCATGGGCCACGGACGCCCGGATGGCTCGCTCCGCGGCCGCCGCCAGTGACGGATCGACGTCCGCGCGCGCGCAGATGCCCGCGAGAGGGACGGGCAGCCCGGTCTCCTGCTCCCACCAGTCCCCGAGATCGATGGCCCGGTGCAGGCCGTGCTCCATGTAGGTGAAGCGGCTCTCGTGGATGATCAGGCCTGCGTCGACCTCGCCCCGCTCCACCGCGCCGAGAATCCGGTCGTACCGCACCTCCACCACCTCTCCCAGCGCGGGGGCGGCCAGCCGGAGCAGCCGGTACGCAGTGGTCTCCCGGCCCGGAATCGCGATCCGTCCCGCCGCGGCGGCCGCCAGTGTCGAAGGCGCGCGGGTCACCACGAGCGGTCCCACGCCGTGCCCCAGCGCGGCGCCCGAGCGCAGCAGGCGATACCGCTCGCCCACCGCCGCGAAGGCGCCGACGCTCAGCTTCGTGAGCTCGAACGCCCCCTCGTGCGCGCGGCGGTTCAGTTCCTCGATATCGAGCAGGACGGGCCGCAGGGTGAACGGGGCGTCGATCAGGCCGTGGACGAGCGCGTGGAACGCGAACGTGTCGTTCGGGCAGGGCGAGAAGCCGAAGCTCAGCTCAGGCATGCCGCCACCTCGCGCGCCAGCGCCGGCGTCGCATCGACGATGGCCGCGCACGCGTCGCCGAACCGCCAGCGGGACCGGTCGGGCTCCTCGACGGCGTTCGAGATCGCCCGGACCTCGATGGCGGGCACTCCGGCGAGCGCCGCCGCCCGCAGCACGGCGAAGCCCTCCATCGCCTCGACGTCGCATCCCGACGTCTGTCCCACCCGGCCGCTCGTGCCGATCACGCGCTCCACGCTCCCTGGCAGGGCGCGCCGGGCCGCCGCGAGCAGGCGCGCGTCCGGCGACAGCCGCCGCGGCGCCCACTGCTCCGGGACTCCGAGATCGCAGTAAAGGCTCCCGCCGCCGATGACGAGCGCCGGCGGCACCAGCCCCGACGCCGCCCGTGCCCCGGCGATGCCGACGTGCACGATGGCCAGCGGCCGCACGCGCGCGATCGCCGACGCGGTGGCGATCCCCGCGTCCACCGGCCCCACCCCGCACACGAGCCCGTCCCAGTCCTCTCCCTCCGCGAGCTCGCGGGGGGTGGCGGCGACGACGAGCACGCGTGAAGCCGACATACCGTAATCAGACTGAGACAGCGTGACAGCGTGATCCCCTGGTCCCTGGTCCCGAGTCCCGAGTCCCTGCTGCGTCAGTTCCCCCTACCCGTTCTTCCGCTCGAACTCCCGCATGAAGTCCACGAGCGCCGTGATGCCGGCCTCGGGGAAGGCGTTGTAGATCGACGCCCGCATCCCGCCGACCGACCGGTGGCCCTTCAAGCCATCGAGGCCGGCGGCCGTGGACTCCTTGACGAACTGCTTCTCCAGATCTTCCGAGGGGAGCCGGAACGTGATGTTCATCCGCGACCGGCTGTCCTTCGCGGCCGTGCCCCGGTAGAACCCGGTGCGATCGATTTCGGCGTAGAGGGCCGTCGCCTTGCGCTCGTTCGCCGCCGCGATCGCGGACAGGCCGCCCTGGGCGAGCGCCCACTTCATCACGAGGCCCATCAGGTAGATGCCGAAGCAGGGGGGCGTGTTGTACATCGACCCGTTCTCCGCGTGGGTCGCGTAGTTCATCATGGTGTGGAGCGACGCGCTGGACCGTGCCAGCAGGTCCTCGCGCACGATGACCAGCGTGACCCCGGACGGGCCGAGGTTCTTCTGGGCGCCGGCATAGATGAGGCCGTACTTCGACACGTCGATGGGCCGGCTGAAGATGTCCGACGAGGCGTCGGCCACGAGCGGGGCGTCGCCCGGCGACGGCTCCACGGCCCACTCCGTCCCGAACAGCGTGTTGTTGGTCGTGAAGTGCACGTAGGCGGCGCCCGGCGTCAGCGTCAGCTCGTCCTGCCGCGGGACGCGCGAGAAGTTCTCGCCCTCCGTCGTGGCGGCGACGTGGACCGTCCCGACGCGCTTGGCCTCCTTCACGGCCTTCTGCGACCAGCCGCCCGTCACGATGTAGTCGGCGGTGGCGCCCGGCGTCAGGAGGTTCAACGGCACCATCGAGAACTGCATCGACGCGCCGCCCTGGAGGAACAGCACCTTGTAGTTGTCGGGCACGCCGCCGAGCGCGCGCAGATCGGCCTCGGCGTTGGCCAGAATCGCCTCGAACGTCTTCGAACGGTGGCTGATCTCGAGCACCGACATGCCGACGCCGGGCAGCGAGACCAGATCGCGCTGGGCTTCGAGGAGGACGGGCTCGGGAAGGATGGCGGGGCCGGCGGAGAAGTTGTGGATGCGGTTGGTCATGGCAGGAAGGCCCGGGCGTGGCGAGACAACGGTCGGATGATGGCAGAGACGCGCGCGGCGGGTCGAGGCCGACGGCCGCCGCGGCACGGTGATGGAAAACGGGTCACACGAGGTGGCTGAGCACGCCGTCCCGCAGCTTCGGCTCGAACCAGGTGGACTTGGGCGGCATGATGCCCCCGGCGTCCGACACGAGCATCAGGTCCTCCACCGATACGGGCACGTGCGAGAAGGCCACGGCGTAGCTCCCGCCGTCCACGAGCCGCTCGAGCTCCGCGGTGCCGCGGATGCCGCCGACGAAGTCGATGCGCTTGTCCGTACGGACGTCGTGGATACCCAGCACGGGCCCCAGCACCAGGTCCTGCAGGCGGCTCACGTCGAGCGCCAGATCCACCGCCAGTCCCGCGGGCGCCGGCCCGAGGTCCAGCGTGGTCCACGCGCCTTCGAGATACATGGCCACGAGGCCCTTGCGGGCCGGCGTGGCCCCGCCGCCGTCGACGACCGACACCCGCGCGGCCAGGGCCTCGCGGAACGCCGCCGGCGAGAGCCCGTTCAAGTCGCGCACGACGCGGTTGTAGGGCAGCACCTGCACCTGGTCGTCGGGAAACGCGACGGCCAGGAACCGATCGTGCTCGCCCGGGCCCTCGGCCGCCAGCTGCTGGTGGGCGCGCCAGGCGCTGGCCGCGCGATGGTGCCCGTCGGCGATGTAGAGGGCCGGCACGTTCGCGAACGCGGCCACGATCGCCTCCACGCCGCCGTCCGGCACCCGCCACACGACGTGCCGCACCCCGTCCACCGCCGTGAAGTCGAAGAGGGGCTCGCCCGCGGTCGTCGCGGCGACCACGCGGTCGACGGCGGCCGAGGTCCGATAGGTGAGGAACACGGGGCCGGTCTGCGCCCGCAGCGTCAGGAGATGCCGGGTGCGATCGTCCTCCTTGTCGGGACGCGTCTTCTCGTGCTTCTTGATGAGCCCCGCCTCGTACTCGGCCACCGAATAGCAGCCGGCGACGCCCGTCTGCACGTGCGCGCCCATGTGGAGGCGGTAGACGTACACGCTGGGCGTCGTCTCGACCACGAGGGGCGCGGCGCGCCGGAGCACGTCGAAGTTGTCGGCCGCGCGCTGGTACACGGCGTCGGCGTAGGGGGACGCGCCGGGCGGGTCCTCGATTTCCGGACGCGACACGCGCAGGAAGCTCAGCGGCTCGTCGCCGGCCAGCGCGCGGGCTTCCTCGGTGTTCACGACGTCGTACGGGACCGAGGCCACGCGCGCCACGGTCTGGGGTGTCGGACGGAGAGCGGCGAAGGGGAAAAGCGCAGCCATGAGAGCCTCACATTCTATCGGGTCCGACGGGCGCCCCGGCGCGCCGCCGATTGACCCGCGCCAGGACGGCCGGTACGATGCCCCGGTGACACGAGGCGGCGCCGCGCACGACGCCCGGACCGCCGGCCCGCGCCCCGGCCGGCGGATCGTCCTCATGTGGGCCATCACCGCGGCCTGCGCGGTGTGGGTCGCCGTCCTGTCGGCGCAGACCCGCCACCCCGTCACGGGACGGCCGATCGCGCCCGTCATGAGCGTCGAGGGCGCCGGATGGCTCGAGCGGCCCGAGCGCGAGGCGGAAGAGGCCACGACCCGCGCCGTGAAGGCGCTCGAGCTCTCGCCCGGACAGGTGGTGGCCGACATCGGGGCGGGATCCGGGTACTACACCGTCCGCATGGCCCGCGAGGTGGGCCCCACCGGCAAGGTGTTCGCCACCGACATCCAGCCCGGCATGATCGCACTGCTGCGCCGGCGGCTGGCCCAGTCCTCCATCACGAACGTCGAGACGGTGCTCGGCGCGCCCGACGATCCGCGGTTACCCTCCGACACGCTCGACCTGGCCCTGATGGTGGACGTGTACCACGAACTGCGCGAGCCACAGGTCTTCGTGCGCAAGCTGCGCGCGGCGCTGAAGCGGACCGGCCGCCTGGTGCTGCTCGAGTACCGGAAGGAAGATCCGTCCATTCCCATCAGGCCCGAGCACAAGATGAGCGTCGCCGAGGTGAAGGCGGAGCTCGAACCCGAAGGCTTCCGCCTGTCGGGCGTCCGGAACGAGCTGCCGTGGCAGCACGTCCTGGTGCTGACCCGCACGGATGCGCCCTGACGGGGCCACACTGGCACGCGGCGTGCTCTTTCTGGGCCAAGGGGGGCGAATGCTTACCAGGAAACCGTCGGCAATTACATCATTCGTGAATTTTCTGCTCGTCGTCGTGGCACTCGCGGCGCTGCCCGCCACGGCACAGGCGCAGGGCGCGGGTGTCAGGGCCGGCGTGTCCATCGATCCCGACCAGTTCTACTTCGGCGGCCATTTCGAAACCGACGCGCTCGCCGACCGCGTGCACTTCCGCCCGAACATCGAGGCCGGCCTGGGCAGCGACGTGACGCTCATCGCCCTCAACTTCGAGTTCGTGTACAAGTTCCCGCGCCAGAACCAGTGGCGGATCTACGCGGGCGGCGGCCCGGGCATCAACTTCTACTCGTTCGACCGGGGTCCCAATCGCGATCGCGACACCGAGAGCGATGCCGGCCTCAATTTCCTGGTCGGCGTCGAACAGACGAGCGGCCTCTTCTTCGAGTTCAAGATCGGCGCGCTCGACAGCCCGGAGTTGAAGTTCGGCGTGGGCTGGTCGTTCTGACGGCCGCCCCGGGCCATCGGCGCGTCCAGCCCGGGCCCGAGCGTCCCGATCAGGGCATCCGCGACCAGGCCGTCACCACCACCGGGCCGTTCATCACGGCGCCGGGCCGGGCGGCATCATCGAGCATCCCGCGCTCCATGGCGTCGATCTCCTGAGGCGGCAGCGAGGCGACGCCGAGCTGGCGCGCCATCCCGGCCATCGAGCGCAGGCTGTCGGCCATGTAGCGGCACAGCCGGTCGGCGTCTCGGCCGGCCAGGGTGCCGTGGACGTCGATGACCGGATCGGGAAGCCCGGCCTCCAGGAACGTGCCCCGCAGGCGAAGGCCCATGTCGGTGCGCCCGCCGGCGGCCTTGATCGTCCGCAGCATCACGTCGAGCAGGTTCGTGTACGCGGCCGACGCGGGCCAGGAGTGCCATTCGAGCACCAGCGCGTCGAGGTGCGACTCCATCAGCGCGACGGCGCCGCCCGACCGCACCAGCCTGGAGGCCCGCCGCAGCGTGGCGGCCGGGTCCGGCTGGTGCATCAGCACGAACCGGCCGACGACGGCGTCGACGGGGCCAACGTCGGCGAGCGCGTCGATCGACGACTCCACGAAGGTGAGGTTCCGGCGCCCCGACGCCACGGCGCGTCCGCGGGCGGTCGCGACGGCCTCGGGCGCGCGGTCCACGCCAATGACCTCGCCGGTCGGGCCGACGAAGTCCGAGACCAGGAGCGACACGTCGCCCGCCCCGCAGCCGACGTCCAGCACGCGCATCCCGGACCGGATGCCGGCGCGCTCGATCATGGCCATCGTGGGCGCCTCGAAGATGCCGGCCTGCCGTTCCAGCCGCGCCAGTTCGTCGGGCCCGTGGCCGAGCACGTAGTGCACGCGCGGGTCGCTCACCGGCGTCGCGGCTCCAGGCCGAGCTCCCAGGTCTCGAAGATCTGGGTCTTGCCGAACGCCGTCTCGGGCGCGCTGACGGCCACGCGTTCGAAGCCGGCCTTCTCGTAGATGTGGCGGGCGGCGTCGAGGATGTCGTTGGTCCAGAGCGTGACCTTGCGGTAGCCCGCGCGCCGGGCGAACGCGACGCACTCGTCCACGAGCCGCTGGCCCACGCCGAGCCCCCGGGCCGCCGGATCCACGATGAGCAGCCGCAGCTTGGCCACGGCGGCCGACTTCCGCACGAGGCAGACCGAGCCGGCCGTGCGTCCGTCCACCTCGGCGATCCAGCATCCTTCGACGCGCGGGTCGAAGCGTTCGAGGATCTCCTTGGCCACGCCGGCGACGAAGGCCTCGAACGACCCGTCCCAGCCGTACTCCTCCGCGTAGAGCGCGCCGTGGCGGGAGATGATCCAGCCGAAGTCGCCGGGCCGGTGGGGCCGGATCAGGACCGCTCGGGACGGCGCCTGTCCGGACACCAGGGCCTCCACCGTGCGGAGCGCGTCCTGCAGCCTGGCGCGATCGGAGGCCGACAGGGAGGAGACGAGCGTCTCGGCCCGCTCCGCCGAGCGCGCGTCGAGCCGCTGGAACTCGCGCCGGCCGCCGGCCGTGAGCGACAGCCGGTGCGCCCGGCCGTCTTCGGGATCGCGCGCCCGCGACACGAGCCGGCCCCTGAGCAGCCGTGCGACGGTCCGGCTGATCTGAGCCGGATCCACCTCCAGCGCCTGGGCCAGCGTGGCCGCCGTGGCCGGGCCGCGCTCGCCGAGCTCGTAGAGCACGCGGGCCTCCGTCAGCGTGTGCGGCGTGTCGAGGAATCGGCCGCCCAGGGCGCCGATCCGTGCGGTGTAGAACCGGTTGAAGCGCCGGAGCGCGGCGGTGGTGGCGTCGGGCGCGGGGCTGGCGGCCATGGGTCCTCGGGCGAGGCACCCAGCGTCATCCAAATGGATGTGAAAGTCAACTATCGGACGCCGGACGCCCGCGGCCGCCCTCAGGCCTCCATCGCCTCCACGGCGGCGTCGAAGTCCTTCATCAGCTGCGGGTCGTTGTCGCGGAAGCGGACGGCGAAGCCCTGCACGCGGTCCACGTAGACCACTTCCGACCGGAGCCGGTAGACGCGCCCGCCCAGCTTCACCTCGGTCAGGATCTGCGCGCCGACGGGGTTGCTGGCGTAGGCGTCGATGAAGCAGCCGGCCCGGCTGAGGTCGGTGATGCGGCAGTCGCGCATGCCCGACGCGCCGTCCCAGCCGCCCTCGAACGGTCCCAGCAGGCGCTTGTGGGCTCGGCGTTCGCTCTTCATCGTCTGCACGGTCCTTCCCGGAATCCGGCCGGTATGACCGGCCACGGACGCCCTACATATCGGCACGACCGAACTGAATCTATGGCGTCCGCAGCCCGACGGTATAGGATTGTGCCCTTCCAGGACCCCTCGTGCATCCCGATCTCAAAGAAGCCGTCGATTTCCACCGCGCCATCCTGGCCGAAGGCGCGAAGGCGCTCGTCGGCTACGACACGGCCAAGGCCCTCGCCAACATCGTCCTCCTGTCCGAAATCCCGACGACGTACGACAAGAAGGAAAACCGCCAGGTCAACGCCGGCAACCTGCTGCTGCGGGGCGTGCCGGGCGTGGGCAAGACGTTCTTCGGCGTCATCCTGGCGGCCATCTCGGACGCCAAGTTCGCGCGGCTCCAGGGGCGGGCGGACCTGCAGCCCACCGAGGTGGTGGGCTTCCAGATGATCAACCCGGCCACGGGCGAGCTCATGACCGAGTTCGGCCCCCTGGCCTCGGCCGAGGTCATCCTCCTGGACGAGATCAACCGCATCCCGCTCAAGTCGCAGAGCGCGTTCCTCGAGGGCCTGCAGGACCGGACGGTCACGGTGGGCAAGACCACCTACGACCTCCCGGCCTTCAGCTTCGCCATCGCCACGATGAACCCGGTGGAGCTCGGGCAGGGCACCTTCCCGCTCTCGGAAGCCGCCACCGACCGCTTCGCGGTCATGATCAACATCGGCTACCTCTCGCCCCAGGAGGAAGCCAAGCTCGTCAACTTCGACTTCAAGCGCGTCCGCCTGAACACGCTGATGCCGAAGGAGCGCATCATCGAGCTCCGCGGCCGGATCAACTCGGAGGTGTACCTCCACGAGCGTCTCGGCACGTATATCCAGCAGCTCGTGGCCGCCACGCGGCCGTTCAACCCCGAGACCGACTGGCACCGCCACTCCCCGTCCGAGCTCGTCGAACGCGGCGTGGATCTCGGCGCGTCGCCCCGTGCCATCATCGTGTGGGGCCGCCTCGCCAAGGTCTGGGCCCTGCTGATGCACGAGCGCGACGAGGTCTACCCCGAGGACATCCAGGATCTGGCCCCGTACGTCCTCAGCCACCGGATCTGGCTCGGGCCGCACGCCGCCAGCCACGGCCTCACGCAGGAGTCGGTCGTCAGGGACGTCGTGGCGCGCGTGCCGATCCCGTGACGGATCGGCGGCGGGGTGGGTGAGACCGGGTCATGAGAACACGCGAGCAGGAAGTCGCGCCGCTCGTCAACCTCTCCGAGATCAGCGAGATCGAGCTCGTCATCCTCAAGCGGATGCGCGAGTTCACGCTGGGCGAGCATCGCAGCCTGTTCCACGGCTCCGGCTTCGACTTCGTCGGCCTCCGCAACTGGGAGGCCGGGGACCGTTTCGAGACCATCGACTGGCCCCAGTCCACGCTCACGAACTTCACGCCCCTCGTGGTGCGGGACTTCGAGCAGCCGTCCACGGCGGGCGTGGTCGTGGTGGCCGACCATTCGCGCTCGACGCGCTGCGGCGTGGACGCCCTGCCCGAAGGCGTGGTCGCGCCGGCCGCGGCACGCGGCAACGTGCTCATCGCCCACGCGATCGCGCGCGCCATCGCCACGATCGGCATGTCGGCGGTGTTCTTCCAGGACAGCTTCGGCCTGGTCACGTTCCACGGCGGGTTCGAGCGCCTGCACGCGATCCGCCCGCGGATCGGCAAGGGGCAGGTCATCCACTGCGTGGACGCCTACCAGTTCGAGCAGAACCTCGAGGAGCTGAAGCAGTCCGAGAGCCTGAGCGGCACCCTGGCCGGCTACCTGCGCAAGACGTCGCTCGTGCCGGTCGTGTCCGACTTCCTGTTCGACGACGTGGACCGCGTGATCGACGAGCTGGCCCGGCTGGACGTCCGGCACGACGTCTTCCTCGTGATCGTGGACGCCACGTTCGCCTACCGCCTCCCGTCCGTCTCGGCCGGGTGGGTGGAAGCCGTGGACGTGGAAACCGGCCGCGCGCGCGTCGTCTCGCGCGGCCAGCTCGCCGGCATGGCCGAGCGGGTCCGGGCGTGGCAGGACCAGGTCGAGGCCAAGGCGCATGCCGCGGGTCTCGACGCGCTGCGCCTGGGCCTGGACGACATCAAGAGCGACATCGCGCTGGCCGAGTTCGCGGTCGAGCGCCGACTGAGGAAGCGATGAACCGACCGTGCTCCCCCGCCGCCGCGGCAGCGCTCGCGCTGGCCCTGGTCCTGCCGTCCGCCGCCGCCGCCCAGGCGCCGCCGCCCGCCCAGTCCGTGGAGGCCGACGCCGTCCGCTGCTGGTGGCGCACCGACAAGGCCGCCGTCCGGATGGGCGAGCCGTTCACGGCCGTCCTCACCTGCGCCGTGCTCGAAACGGCGTCCACCAAGGCGGTCGTGGACCGCTCGCGGCTGGATCACACGGTGATGGCGCTGCCGCCGTTCGACGTCCTGGACGGCTCGGAGCCCGCTGACGTGGTCTCGGGCGCGCGCCGCTTCTTCCAGTACTCGTACACCCTCCGCCTCCTGAACGACACCTCCTTCGGGCAGGACGTGTCACTGGCCGGCCTGTCGATCGGGTATCACATCGACACGTCCACGTCCGACGGCACGACCTCGCAGGGGCGGGACCAGACCTACGCGATGCCGCCGCTGACCGTCCGGGTGCTGTCGCTCGTGGCGGGCAGCGCGCGTGACATCCGCGACTCGACGGCGATGACGTTCGGCGATCTCGAGGCGCGCCGCTTCCGGTCGCAGGCGCTGCGCCTGGGCGGCTGGTTCTTCTACGCGCTGGCGGCGGCGGTGGCCCTGCTGGGCCTGGCCCGCCTGTTCCGGGCGCTGCGCACGCCGGCCGCCGCGCGGACCGCCACGGCCGTGTCCGGCGCGGCCATCCTGAAGGCCGCCGGGCGCGAGCTGGCCGACGTCGCGCGCCGCAAGCAGAGCGAGGGCTGGAGCGACGCCCTGGTGGAGCGCGCGGGCGCGGCCCTTCGCGTGGTGGGCGCCTACGCCGTCGGACGGCCGGCGGCGCAGTCGAAGGGCCTCGCCGCCGACGCCACGGCCGGCCAGATCGCGCTGAGCTCGGGGCTCGTCCGCCGGCAGCACGCGCTCGTCTCGGCCGCCGTCACGCCCGCCGACCTCACCGCGGCGGCCGGCCGCGACGCCTCCATCCAGCAGCTCCGCGACGGCCTCGCGGCGCTCACGGCCGCGCGCTTCGGCCGCAGCGCGCTCGACGAGCCCGCGCTCGACCTGGCGACGAGCGCCGCCGGGCCGCTGGCGCGCTCCCTGGCGTTCCGCTACTCGTGGCCGATGGTCCAGTGGCGGAAGGTCACCGACGCCGTGGCGGGCTGGAGAGGCCAGGCGTGAACGTCTTCGCGGCCGTCACCCGGTTCGTCGAGCGCGCCCGCGCCGACTGGGCCGGCGTCCGGCTGTCGGAGCTCGTTTACGGCGAGAAGGACTCGGCGCTCCTGGCCTTCGTGGCCCTGGTGGGCGTCGCCATCGTGGCGCTCGTGCTGCGCAGCGTGGCCTCGCGCGCGCCAGGCCGCGGCAGCGTGGTGCTGCCGGCCGTCCTCGGCCAGTGGGCGAACTCGTGGGTCCCCACGCTGCGCCACCTGCCGCTCGTGCTGATGCTGGCCGGCCTCCCGCTCTTCGCCATCGCCCTCGCGGATCCGGCCACGCCGCTCTCCCGGCGCGAGGTGACGCGCCCGGGACGCCGCATCAGCCTGATGATCGACGGCTCGTCGAGCATGCTCGCGCCGTTCGCGGCCCGCTCGCTCACGACCAAGGACGCGCCCATGGAGGCGACGTTCTTCACGTCGGTGGCGGCTGCCGAGCGCTTCGTGCGGCTGCGGATGGACGGCGGGTACAAGGACCTCGTGTCGCTCATCGAGTTCGCGGACACGGCCTACGTCATCACGCCGTTCACGACCGACTACGACAACATCCTTCTGAGCCTCTCGCTCATCGGCAACATGGGCGAGTGGGAGAACTTCCCCGATCGGGGCACCGTCATCGCCCAGGCGGTCGAGCAGGCCGTGGCCCTGTTCCGGGCCTTCGACTTCCTCGACGCGTCCGGCAACCTCATGGTGATCTTCAGCGACGGCGAGGACGCGGAGGTCACCGAGTCGGGCCGGAACATCGACGACGTCCTGACCGATGCCGTGAAGGCCAAGGTGCCCGTGTATTTCGTCCGCATCAGCAAGGGCAACAGCAAGCTGCCCGACGCCATGTGGCAGCGCGCCATCACCAAGACCGGCGGCCGCTTCTATACGGCCGTCGACGAGGCGGCGGTGCTCCGGGCGATCCGCGACATCGACAAGGCCTCGGCCGGCACGGTCGAGGTGAAGGAGTACAGCGCGCGGCTGCCCCGCTTCGCGCCCTATGCGCTGGCGGCCGTCGCGCTGTGGACGGTCGCCGCCGCCCTGCGCCTCATGGCGCCCCAGTTCCGGACGTTCCCGTGAGGAGAGGTCGATGAAGTCGGTCATTGGATACGTGGTCGTGGCGCTCCTGCTCGTGGCGGGCGGACGCGTGCTGTTCGGTGCGTCGAGCCTGGAGGACCGGACCGCCGACGCCCAGCAGGCGCTGCTCACGCTCCGCTACGGCGACCTCGAGACGTCGTACGAGGCGCTGCGGGCGGAGGCGTCCGACGGCGCCCTGCTCCCGCGCGTCTCGCAGGCGCTGGTCTCGTCGCTCCGGGAGCAGCAGTCCACCACGCGCTACTGGATGGGGACGTACGGCCGGCTCGTGCCCGAACGCGACGCCGCCGGGGCCCTGGCCGAGTCCGACCCGGTCGTCCTCGAACTCGGCGCGCACGCCGCGTACCGGAGCGCCCAGCACGAAGCCGATCAGGCCGCGGCCGTGAAGCGCATCGACGACATCGTGCGCGGCTACGCCGACGTGCTCCGCGCGCGTCCAGGCGACGAGGACGCCGCCTGGAACTTCGAGTTCGTCTCGCGCGTCCGGGCCACGATCCAGCAGAGCCGCCAGCCGGTCATGCCGGAGCCGGAGCCCTCCGGGCTGGCCGGCGACCTGCCCATCGGGCCCACGCTGCACGGGGAACCCGGCGCACCGCCGGAAGGCTCCGACATGAAGCAGTTCAAGGTGGTGGTGCCGATGCGCCCGGACGAGCGCAAGCAGCTGCCGCAGGGCGCGAGCGAAGGCGAGCAGCGCAAGCGGAAGGGCTAGGCGGCCGGGTCGCGGGACCGAACGTCCACTGACGAGCATCCGGGATGGGCTTCACGCTTCCCACCGTCGACTGGCAGGCGCTCAAGTTCGGGCAGCCGGACTTCCTCTGGCTGCTCGTGGGCCCGGCCGCGCTGCTGGTCGTCTGGGTGGTGCAGCTCGTGCGCCGCCGCGCCGACATCCGCCGCTATACGCGCCACCGCGCCGTGCCGGTGCGGGAACGTTTCTCGTATTTCGGCGGCCTCCTGTTCTGGCTGTGCCTCGTCGGCGCCACCGCCGCGGTGGTGCTCGCGCTGGCCCGGCCGCAGGTGGTGACCACCCGGGTCCGGCGCGCGGGCATCGACCTGGTGGTGCTCCAGGACGGATCGACGTCGATGCGGGTCACCGACACCACGGGCGACCGCTGGCAGCGGTCGATGCGGTTCCTGAAGACGCTCGCCGAGACGATGCGCTGGGACGGCGACCGGATCGCCATGACGACCTTCGCGCGCATCGCGACGCCGCAGGTCCGGCTCACCAAGGACCCCAACACGTTCTTCTTCTTCCTCGAGCACCTCACCCAGCCGCCATTCCGCGCCGAGGACGACGCGTCGTGGGATACGAACATCGAGATGGGCATCGCCTGGGGCCTGAAGCTCCTCGACCAGGACGAGCGCATCACGGGACGCAAGTCGCTCAACGCGAAGGCCTTCCTCCTCCTCTCCGACGGCCAGGCCTGGAGCGGCGAGGTGGAACGGGCGCTGCAGACGGCCCGCCGCCTGAACGTTCCCGTGTTCGTCGTCGGCGTGGGTACGAGCAACGGCGGCTTCATCCCGGAGCCGCCGGCCGAGGATCCGCAGAAGACCAACCCGCCGGTCTACTCGCGCCTCGACCGGGAGTCGCTGGCCACGATCGCGGCCATCGGCGGCGGCCGCTACATGGAACTGGATCGCGAGCGCGACGTGGACATCGCCGTCACGGTCATCGACTCGATTCGCAAGACCGCCCGCGGCGGCATCGAGGAAGGCGCCGACGACGTCTACTGGGCGTGCCTGGCGCTGGCGGCGATCTTCCTCGTCCTCGGGATCGCGTTCACCCGGGACCGCGCTGAACTGGCGCTCGCCGCCATCGGCGCGGTGGCCGGCCTGGTCGTCGTCCAGCTCCTCTGACCGCCGTGCGCGCGGTCGCCTGCTCCAGCGCGGGCTCGCACACGGGCGTTCCAGGACGAATCTACGACGGCTGGTAGTAGTTCGACCCGTCACCGACAATCGCGAACGGTGGAGGTGTCATGAACGCTCGTCGTGTCCGTTTCTCTCTCGCCGTCGCCCTCGTCGCGGGAATGGCCGCCGGTGCGTCCGCCCAGCAGCAGCCGGCCGTGCCCACAGTGGAGGAAACCGTCCAGGTCGTCGCCACGCGCCTCCCCGAGGCACCACACGAGGTGCCGGCGTCGATCGAGGTCTTCACGGGAGACGACCTCCGGGCCCTCGGGGCCTCGAGCCTCAAGGACGCCCTGTCCCTGGCCACCGGCGTGGCCATCGCGCCCGGCGGCGACGGCGGCCCCGCCGGCGCGGTACCGGAGTTCTGGGGCCTGCGCGAGTTCGACGCCTTCCTGCTGGTGGTGGACGACGTGCCCTGGGGCGGCGCGTTCAACCCGGCACTGACCGCGCTCAGCATGCGCGACGTCGAGCGCGTGGAGGTGCTGCGCGGCCCGGCGCCCGTCACCTTCGGCGCCACGTCCTTCGTGGGCGTCATCCACGTGGTCCACCGCGCGGCGGCCACCGACCGGAGCTACGCCACCGTGTCGGGCGGGAGCTACGGCAGCGGCGGCGGCGCCATCGATTTCGCCATCCCGTCGGCGGGCGCCTGGCGGTCCAGGCTGTCGGTGGACGGCGAGCGCCAGGGCTTCAAGGACGACAGGACCTCGTTCTCGCGCGGCCACGCGCTCTGGCGGACCACGCGTGCGGCGAACGACCGGCGCCTCTGGTTCCTCGCCGACGTGAACGTCCTGCGCCAGGATCCGGCCAGTCCCCATCCGCGCCAGGGCACCGCGCTCAGCGCCCGCGTGCCGCTCGACGCGAACCACAATCCGGACGGCGCGTTCCTGAACGAGAACCGGATCAACGTCGGCA
>JAWKHS010000035.1 GCA_041394705.1 Vicinamibacterales bacterium | reverse complement strand
GGGGCTGGGGAGGCGGCGGGTCGTAGACGTACTTGATGCGCTGGGTGGGGCAGCCGTAGCTCTTGAGCTGCGCCTCGATCCAGTCCACGGCCTTCCGGTTGCGCTCGGTGCCCTGTCGGCGGTCGCCGAACTGCGTCAGGCCCTCGATCGTGGCCTTGTAGCGCTCGAGTTCGAGCCGTGAGACGAGCGTGCGGACGAAATCCGGCCCCGCCGCCGGCTGCGCCGGCGCCTGGGCGTACGGCGCCACGGCGCCGCACAGGACCACCACCATCGAGCCGAGCATCGTCGCGCGCATGGACCCTCCCTGCAGATCGCGGGCAGTCTACACGATGGCACTCCCGGCCGAAGGCCGACCTGCCGCCGGTCCGCCCGGACGGGACGGCGTGCTCACGAGACGGACACGCGCGGCCGGCGACGCAGTTCGGCCGGCGTGGCGCATCCGCGATCGCCCGGCCCTACGGGATGGCGACGGTCCGCGGCGCGGTGGACGCACCGGTGCCGCACCCGTTGGTCGCCACGACGGAGAACGTGTAGGTCCCGGGTGGCGCGGGCACCGTCAGGGTCCTCGCCGCCATCGGGACCGCGCCCACGAACGATCCGGACACGTTCAGCACGTAGCCCGACGGCGCCGGACCATCCGCGGGCGTGAGCGCGCGCAGCCGCAGGAAGAAGGACCCGCTCGGCAGCGAGAGGCTCACCGATGGCGCGATGCCGAGGGGAATGGTTCCGAGCGCCGGGCCCGAGGCTGGTGGGTTCCGCGAGAGCGTGACGAGGTTGCCGCGCATCGACGACACGCGGAATGCGGTGGGCGCCTGCGACCCGGTCGGCGCCGACACCGTGATCGACACCGTGGCCGGGGCGCTCGTCCCCCCGGACGTCGACAACTGGTAGACGAAGCTGTCGGCCCCGGAGAAGTTCATGTCCGGCCTCGGGCTGCTGGCTAGGGGAACGAGACGGTCGACGCGGCCGTGGCGGCCCCCGTGCCGCAGGGGTTCGTGCCCGAGACGCGGAAGGTGAACGTCCCCGGCGGGCCGGGTATCGTCAGCGAGCGCGTGCTCATCGGCACGGCCCCCACGAACGATCCCGTGACGTTCAGCACGTAGCCCGTCGGCGCGGCGCCCGCCGTCGGCGGGTCCCACTGCAGATACAGCTGGCCGGCCGACTTGTAGGCGAGGAAGTTCGCCGGGGCCTGTGGGACGCCCGTGCAGCCGCCCGGGAAGGTCAGCGTCACGGCGTTCGACGGGGCGCTGGTCCCGCTGGCGTTGGTCTGCCGCACCGTGAAGGTGTAGGTCCCCGCCGGCATCGCCGGGTAGCTGAACGTGTCGCTCGCGCCGAGCGGCAGCGATCCACTGAGCGTGCCGGTCACGTCCAATATCGTCGCCGACGGCGTGCCGCCGCCGAAGGTCGGCGTCCAGGCCAGGTACACGCCGCTCCCGCTACGCGTCCCGAGGAGGTTCGAGGGCGCCGACGGCGCCACCGGCATGTTGATCCGCACGAGGATCTCGTTCGACGGGGCGCTCGTGCCGCCTGCCGCAGTCGCGCGCATGCGGAGGTAGAACGCGCCGCTCGGGAGCGACATTGTCACCGCCGGCACCGCGCCGAGCGGAATGGCGCCAAGGGTGGTGCCGGGCGTGAGCCCGCCTTCCAGCAGCATCCCGGTGGGCGTCGCTCCCGTCGTGGGCAGCGTCCAGGCCAGCGTGACCAGGTTCCCCGAGATCGCCGAGACGCGGAAATTCGACGGAGGCACCGGGAGGCCGGCCGGGGCCACGGCGATCGAGACGGTGGCGGGCACGCTCGTGCCGCTGCCGGTGGCCGCGGTGTAGGTGAAGGTGTCCGTCCCGGCGAAGCCGGACGCGGGCGTGTAACTGAACGCGCCGTTCGGCGACAGCGTGAGCGACCCATGCGCCGGCCCGCCGGCCAGGGTGGCGGTCATGGCGCCACCGCCGTTCGCGTTGTCGTTGCCAAGGACGCCTGGCGCCGGCACCACGAGGGTCGTGCCGGACGCGGTGCCGTAGCTGTCGCCGAGGGCCACCGGCGCGTTCGGGTTCGCGAGCGCCACCTTCCAGGCGCCGCGCCCGTGGGTGAACGCGAAGAGCTGCCGGGGCGCCGTGTCGTTGAAGACCAGCGTCTCCACCGGCGTGTTGGCGAAGCCGCTGTTCTCGAGGTACCAGCTGGCGCCGCCGTCGATCGACGTGAAGACGCCGAGGTCCGTGCCCACGAACACCTGCTGCGAGTCGTCGGGGTTCACGACGACCGTCAGCGCCGGCACCTGCGGCAGCGAGGTCCCGCCGCTGCCCATGATCGGCGTCCAGCTGGCGCCGCCGTTGACCGACTTGTAGACGGTGGCGGCGCCGAAGCGCGACAGCGTCGCATAGGCGACGTTCACGTCGTTGGGATCCCAGGCCACCCACGAAATGTAGGCGCTGGCAATCGACCCGGTGGGCCAGGACGTGCCGCTGCCGGCCGAGAGCGCCGCGGTGTTGTAGTGGTAGCAGCCGCTGGAGGTGCCGACCAGCACACGGTTCCCGTCGAGCGGATGCGTGGCGAGCGCCGACACGGAGCCGCTCCCGCAGATGGCCGTCGACGCCCGCGACCAGCTGGCGGCCTGGTCGGTGGTGCGCCAGATGTACTGGCCGCCGGCCCACAGCTGCTGCCGGTCGCCCGTGTTCATGACGAACGGCGCGATGAACAGGAACTTCGAGTCCGAGATGCCGCTGATGGCGCTCGAGAACGAGCTGCCGCCGTTGATGGATCGCGAGATGGACAGGCCCGTGTTCTCCACGAACAGCACGTCGTTGGAGGCCGTGCCGTCGCCCTTCGTGTCGACGGCGGCGTAGCCGCCGTCGCCGCCCCGGATCGTCGACCACGTCGTGCCCGCGGAGGTGCCGCGCTGCGTCCCGTTGTCCTGGAGGCCGCCGAAGTAGGTCTGTCCGTCCGGGTAGGCGGCGCCGTTGTAGAACTGCGTCGTCACGTAGCCGGCGTTCAGGTCCACCCAGCTCGTGCCGCCGGCCACCGGCGATCCGCAGATCTGGGAGACGGTGGTGTTCACGGCCGCGCGCGCGTCGTCGGTGCGCTCGACGCCGCCGTCGCTCAGGGCGTACATCGTCTTGTTCGTCGTGCCGTTGTAGGCGGGGTGGAACACGATGCCGTGCTGGTCGGCGTGGTGATACGCCGAGTTGCCCTTGGAGAACCACCAGAAGCCGGCCGTGCCCCAGGTGACGCCGCCGTCGTCCGACCGCCAGAGATCGATGCCGCCGGCCCACACCCGGTTCGGGTCCACCGGATCGACCGCGATGACGTTGTCGTACCAGCCCTGGTTGTACGGACTCGGCGTGACGCACCCGACCGCGTAGTAGGGGTTCGTCAGCAGCGTCTGGGCGATCATCTGGGCCGTGGTGCCGGGCGTGACCGTGCCGTCCACCTGCGTCGTGAAGCTGCCCGGATCGCCGTTCGACGTCGACCGGTAGATGCCATGCAGACCGTGCTGGCCCTGGCCGCCCAGGTTCGTGGCCTGCGCCGACATCACGTAGAGGATGGCCTGGTTGCTCGGTGCGAGGGCGAGGGAGCTGCGGCCCTGGCCGGCCAAGCTGAGCACGCTCGAAAACGCGGAGACGTTGTCGTCCGCGCCCCGGTAGATCGTCCCCTGCGAGAAGTTCCCGCAGGACGCGAAGACGTACCCGGAGGCCCCGCCGGGCTGCACGACGACCTGGGTGCACCCGTTGCCATTCGACACGAGCTGCGTCCACGAGCCGCCGCCGTTGGTGGATCGATAGAAGCCAGAGCGCGTGCCGGCGAAGATCCGCTGGGGATCGCGCGGGCTCACCACCAGGCTCATCGTGTAGTAGAAGGCCGACGTGTTCGTGGAGGCCAGCTGCGACCAGGTGGCGCCGGCGTCGGTGGACTTGAAGATGCCGGCGCCGCGGATGGCGTCGCCATTGAAGACGCCCTCGCCCGTGCCTGCGTAGATCGTGCTCGTCGTCGTGGGGTCGAAGGCCAGCGACACGACGGCCAGGTTCGCCATCGAGAGCTGCGCCAGCGGCGTCCAGCTCGCGCCGGCGTTGGTGGACTTCCAGACGCCGCCGGCGACGCCGCCCGCGTACATCACGTTCGGATTGCCCGGATCGATGAGGAGCGAACGCGTGCGGCCTCCCTGGTTCGTGGGGCCGAGATTCGCCCAGGTCGTGAGCACGCCGCCGGGTACTGCCGCGCCCGCTTCGAGATCCGGCTGCGCCTCGTAGCTCGGCATCACCTCGCCGGTGGACGCCGAGTAGCGGGGCATGGCCCGCATGTGTGCGAGCGCCGGCAGGTAGTCCGCGGCGCTCAGCGGCCGCACCCCCACCGTCTGGTTGGCGCCGCGCGTCAGGACCGGCCCCGTGCGGCGGTTGACGTAGAACGCCACGGCCTCGTCGGGGCTGTCGAACCTGCCGCGCTCGCCCGCGTCCTCGTCGTCACGCTCGCCCCGCGGGGCCGTCATCCACCCGCCGTCACCGTCCGGAGAGACCGCACGGGAGGCCTGCCTGACGGCAGATGGTCCGATCAGCGCCATGACGGCGGCCGCGAAGGTGGCGAGGAGAACGTGTCGCTTCAGATGCTGGGGCATGCGGCTCCTTGGGCGCCCCTGTTATCGGTGGCCTCACCGCGGTCCGTAGGGAGCTCGCGCCGGACTTCCCGGATGTGCGCGCGAGGTCCGCGGGCGCCGGATCGGCAGGCGTAGCCGTACCTGCGCACGACCCCACGGTTTTCCTTGACGCTGCGCCTATACTGGGCCGTCCGCGCCATGCCGGCGCGTCCTCCGATGACCGGGCGGTCCTGCCTCCCCCGCCGCGTACCGGGTACTCGCGCCCGCACCGCGTCCTGTCCTGCCACCGAAGCAGCCGGACGTGCGGGTGCCATCGGGTCGGCTGGTCCGGACCGGCGCCCGGGCGGGTGCCCATGATCGGGACGACGGTCGGTCCCTATCGTCTCGATGGCCACCTCGGCGCCGGCGGCATGGGCGTGGTCTATGTCGCCGAGGATCAGCGGCTCGGCCGGAGGGTGGCGCTGAAGTTCCTGCCCGCCGAAGCCGCGGGCGACCCCGAGGCACTCGAGCGCTTCCGTCTCGAGGCGCGGACGGCGAGCGCGTTGAGTCACCCCGGCATCTGTGCCATCCACGACATCGGCGTCCACGAAGGCACGCCGTACCTCGTGATGGAGCTGCTGCGCGGCGAGACGCTGCGCGAGCGGATCGCGCGCGGCGGGCTCCGGATCACGGACGTCGTGGACATCGGGATCCAGATCGCCGACGCGCTCGAGGCCGCCCACGCGCAGGGCGTCGTGCACCGCGATATCAAGCCGGCCAACGTCTGGGTGGGCGACAAGCTGCGCGTCAAGATCCTGGACTTCGGGCTCGCCAAGCTCGCCCGCGACCGTCCCGAGCTGTCCACGGGGGCCGCCGATCACCCCACCGTCGCGATGACCGACGCGAGGCGCCCCCGCATCGAGAACCAGCTCACGGCGCCGGGCACGGCCATCGGCACCGTGTCGTACATGTCTCCCGAGCAGGCGCGCGGCGAGGACGTGGACGCGCGGACCGACATCTTCTCCCTGGGCGTGCTGCTCTACGAGATGGTCACCGGCCGCCAGGCGTTCGGCGGGAGCACGTCGGCGGTCGTCTTCGACGCCATCCTGAACCGTGCGCCGGTGTCGCCCGTGCTGCTCAATCCGGACACGCCCCCGCGCCTCGTGGAGGCGATCAATACGGCCCTCGAGAAGGATCGCGAACTCCGTTACCAGACGGCGGCGAGCTTCGAGGCCGACTTGAAGCGTGTGCGCCGCGACCTGCAGTCGGGCGCCACGCTCAGCGCCACGCAGACAGCCGCGATCGCCGCGGCGGCGCCGACAGCCGCCACGACCGCGATGAGGGCGGCCTCGCCAACGGCCCCAACCATCGCGACGGGTGCGGCGACGTCCACGGCAGCAAAGGGACACTGGCTCGCGCCGGTGCTCGCCGCGGCGGCGCTGGCGGCCGGGGTCGCGTGGTACGTGACGGGCGGACCAGGCGGCGAGCGTACGTCGCCGCCGCAGGTGGGCGACACCGTGGCGCGGGCGCAGGATCGCCTCGAGGCCCGGGACTACCGCTCGGCGCGCGCCGAGGCCGCCGCCGCCCTCGCGCGCGATCCCGCCAACCGGGAGGCGACCCGTATCCAGGTGGCGGCCGACGCCGCGCTGGCGCGGCTCGACGGGATCCTGGGCGCCGCGCGTGAGTCGCTCGAGGCGGACGACCTGGTCGCCGCCGCGCGTGCGCTCGCCTCCGCGCAGGCGCTCGCGCCGGCCGACGCCCGGGTGGCGGAACTCGCGGGCAGGCTGGCCTCTCGGCCGACGCCGGCGCCGCCCGTGCCCGAGCCCCGAGAACGCGCGCCGCGTACCGCGACCGAGCCCCCAGCGGCTGGCGGCCGTCAGCCACAGGCGCTCCCGGTCAGCCCGGCGCCGGCCAGGCCTCCGGTGACCGAGGCGCCGGCCCCGACCCAGGCCGCCGCGCCGGCGGCGGCGCCACCGCCCGCGACCGCGACCACGCCGGTGCCGCCCCAGGTCCCGCCGCCGACTCCGTCCGCCGAGCCGCGCCCGGTCGAGACTTTCACGCCGCGAACGGCATCGCCGGTGGACCGACGTGCCGCCCTCGACCCGGCGCCGCCGCGTCCCGCCGAGCCGCCCGCGCGCGAGTCCGACGAGGTCCTCGTGCGCCGCGTCCTCGACACCTACGTCAGGGCGATCGAGGCCAAGGACGTCGCGCTGTACCGCGCCGTCCGTCCCGGCCTGACCGCCGACGACGAGCGCCGGCTCCGCGACAGCTTCGCTCAGGTGGAGAAGCAGGACGTCGACCTGCGGGTGGAGCAGCTCACCATCACCGGCGACATCGCCGACGCGCGCGTCTCGCGTGTGGACGTCGTGCGCGCGGGCGGACGGACACAGACGTCGCGGTCCGCGCAGACGATCCGCCTGGCCCGGCGGAGCGGCGCCTGGGTGATCGTGGAGCCCGGCCGCTGACGGAGAGGACGACGCGATGATGCGACGAGTGGCGACGGTAGGCCTGTGTCTCGCCTGCCTGGCGAGTCCTGCGGCAGCGCAGGAACCCTTCAACGTGGCGGTGCGCGTCGAGCAGCTCGCGCGGATCTTCACGGACTTGTATGGACCAGACGGGCTCGTCGTGGACAGCACGGCGGCGCTGGCTGGAGGCCAGTCGCACTCGGCGCATTTCAAGGGCGGCTTCGAGAGCGAGTTCTCGCGCTTCGGGCTGTCGCTGACCAGCCAGCTCGTCGCGCTGCCCTTCCCGACGCCGGCGGCCGGCTTCACCTATCGATTCGATCCGGCGCTGGGCGTGTTCACGCGCTCGAGCCGTTCGTTTGGTCCGATCCTCTCCGATCGCGCCGACACGCTCGGCGCCCGCCGACTCTCGCTCGGCTTCGCGACGCAGCGGCTCACGTTCGACTCCATCGAGGGGATCCACCTCGGCGCCATCCCCGCCGTGTTCACGCACGACGACGCGGAGCTCCTCGGGGGCCGCGAGGACGTCATCACGACGGAGAACGCCGTGGAGGCGACCGTGACACGGTCCACCGCATTCCTGTCCTACGGCGTCTCGAACCGGTTCGACATCTCGATCGCCGTACCGGTGGTCACCGTGCGCATGATCGCGACCTCCCACGCGACGATCCGCCGCCTCGGCACGACGGTCGAGGAAACCCACTTCTTCCGCATGGCCGACGACTCGCCTGGCGACGAGCGCATCTTCACGGCCTTCGGCGACGCCACCGGCCTCGGCGACGTGAACCTCCGGGGCAAGGCGACCCTGCGGCGGACGCCGCACGGCGGCGTGGCGGTGGGTGTGGACGTGAAGCTGCCGACGGGCGACGAGAGCAACCTGCTTGGCACGGGCGCCGCGGCCGTTCAGCCATACGCGGTGTGGTCGGACACCATCGGGACGTTCTCGCCGCACGTGAACGCGGGCTACCGGTGGAACGGCTCCAGCGTGATCGCGAGCCAGTCCGGCAGGGGGCTGTCCCGCGATCTCCCCGACGCGGCGATCTTCAGCGCGGGCGGCGCGCTGGAGGTGCACCCGCGGCTGACGCTGGCGCTGGACGTCCTGGGACGGGTCGTGTTCGACGCCCCCCGGATGGCGCGATCGACCTTCCGGGGGCTCGATGCCGCGGGCAGCACGTTCCCCGACATCGCGTTTCGGCAAGGCACGCTGGCGGAACTGAACGCGGCCACCGGCTTCAAGCTGAACATGGGCGACCGGCTGATCGTGAGCGGCAACCTGCTGTTCCAGCTGAACGCCGCCGGGCTCCGGGACAAGGTCTCGCCGCTGCTCGGCATCGAGTACACGTTCTGAGCCTTCGGCTGGTCCCAGACCGGTACTCCGCGCCCGTGCGGCCTGCGATTCGCCCCCGGAAGTGACGGGAGGGGCTGGGCTTGTGTCTATAATGGCGGACAGGCCGTCGCGACCCCAGCGCGGCAGCCCCCAGTCTTTCGTCAGCGAGGTGTCATGACCATTCATGTCCATGCTCGCGCGCACGCCGTCTGTCTCGCCGCCCTCCTGGGGTTCGTGACTGCCGGCCTGCCCGTCGAGTCGTTCGCTCAAGGTTCCGCCGACCGGGTGCACTCCGTCCGGCGTCTCGGCGGCTCCTCCCGGTTCACCACACCGGTACGGAACGTCCAGAGCCTGCAAAAGACCTTCGCGCAACCGCGTACCCAGCGCGGAATCACGGCGGTGCTGAAGGAAGCGGGGCTCTCCCAGTTCGAGTCGGAAATCACGCAGAAGATCGCCGACGGCGCCGTCCGCGACGTCACGATCGCGCCCGGCACCACCATGGAGTGGATGGCGCTCCGGCGCGGCGGCACGCGCCCGGACATCCTGCGCCTTCTGCGATGGGATGGCGCCAAGCCGTTTCCTGCCTTCGAGTTCGTCATCGACGACCTCAAGGAGACCTACACGTTCGTCATCCCGCAGGACTGCGGCAACCTCTCGCTCGTGAGCCGCGAGCCGAGCCGCGAGCAGGCGCGCCGCGACGCCGAGGCCGCCGCGGCCCGCGCCGAGGACGCCCGCAAGGCCGAAGAGGCGCGCAAGGCCGAGGAGGCCCGCAAGGCCGAAGAGGCCCGTCGTGCCGAGGAAGCGCGCCGCGCCGAGGAAGCCCGCAAGGCCGAGGAAGCGCGCAAGGCCGAGGCGGCCCGGCTCGCCGAGGAAGCCCGCAAGGCCGAAGAGGCCCGGCTGGCCGAGCAGGCGCGGCTCGCCGAAGAGCGTGAGCTGTCGCTGCGTCCGTTCGTGGCCGGCTACTTCGGCAAGCAGCGGCGCCAGTACGACGAGAACGACCCGGCCGGTCTCGGCAATGCGTTCCTGCCCGGCTTCTGCGATCCGCTCGTGGGCGTGAAGGTCGGCATCGAAAAGGCCCTCGGGTCGAGCGGCTGGGCGTTCGCGCCCGGCGTCGGCTTCGCCTACAACACCGACGAATCCGATCGGTCCAGCATCTTCGTGGACGCCGAGTTGAACCGCCGGTTCTCGAACCGTGCCTACATCGGCACGGGCCTCGGCCTGTGGGACGTCAACCACTCGGACTTCATCACCCCGACGGCGCTCGTGAACTTCGGGCTGCCGCTGTGGAAGGGCGACGATCAGAGGACGCTGTTCTTCGTCACCGAGGGCCGCGTGCTGCTGCGCAAGGCCAGCGACATCGACAGCAACTACCAGTTCTGGGGCGGCCTCCGCTTCCTGTTCCGGTAGTCCGGCGCGTTCGCGTCTCGACGCCGCCGGCCAGGCCCCGTGCCTGGCCGGCGGTTGTCGTGTACGGGGCCTGGCGGGACCGGCGACTCGCCGTCGGCGCCGATCAGCCGCACACCTCCGCGGCCACGAGGGCATAGAGCCGCGTCCCGCCGTGGAAGTCGGTGAGCTCGACTTTCTCGTCTGGCATCGTGTTGTACTTCCCGCCGACGCCGCAGACCAGGCCTTCGGCGCCGGCCGCGGCCAGGAACGGCGCGTCGGTGCCGTAATAGCGGTAGGGCGCCACGGCGCCGACCTCAGGGTCGCGCTTCATCACGCGCTGGTGCGCGCGCCGCACGAGCTGCACGAAGGGCGCGTCCTTCGCGATCTCGAACGCGTCGGTGCGGTTGGTGTTCGACGCGGCCGGCGGCGCGATCTCGGCCTTCACCTCCGGATGCTCGCGCGACAACGCGTCGAGCTCTCGCTGGACGTCGGCCAGGACGCCCTCGCCCGTCTGGCCGGGCCCGTAGCGGACGGCCACCTTGATCGTGGCCACGTCCGGCACCTGCGGCGTCCGCCAGTCGAAGTACTCGCGACCCAGGCCGGCCCGCATGGATCCGATGTTCAGCCGGCGCACGCTGGCGTGGTCCGGATTCGACGGCCCCGAGAAGGTCATCCGCTTCAGCCGCTCGATCACGAGGTACATCGTGTCGATGGCCGACACGGCCTCCTCGGCCTTCGACATGTGCCGGGTGACGCCGAAGGTGTGGACGGCGAACTCCACGTTGGCGGCGTGCAGGGTCATCAGCGCGAGGTCCGTCGGCTCGCCCACGATGAAGTGATCGGTCCGGACGCCGTCGGCCACGAGCTTCTTGGTGCCCACGCCGCCCTGCAGCTCGCCGACGACGAACGCCAGCACCAGGTCGCCCCTGAGCCGGACGCCGGAGCGGACCACCGCCCGGGCGGCGCCGAAGAACGCCGCGTCCGACGCCTTCATGTTCGACACGCCGATGCCGTGCACGAACCCGTCGCGGACGAGACCCGCGAAGGGGTCCACGGTCCAGCCGACGCCGACCGGGTTGGTGTCGATGTGTCCGTTGAGCATCAGGCTCCTGCCGCCGCCCGTGCCCTTCAGCACGCCGATCGCGTTGTAGCGGCCGGGTTCCACGTCCTGCAGCCGCGCGTCGAGGCCCAGGGCACGCATGTCGGCGACGAGTTTCTTCGCGAGCGCGCTCTCCTCGCCGCCGGCGCTGTACGAGCGCATGCGGATCATCTCCTGGAGCAGGCGGAGATCGGCGGCGTCGTCCACGGCCGCGAGCACGCGGTCCGGGGCGGGCGAGGGCTGGGCCGAGGCCAGCCGCGCGAGCAGGCCCATCGGGGCCGCCGACAGCAGGGTTCGTCGTGTGATCACGATGCCTCCGGGTCCTTCGGGATCGTCGAATCAGGCCCACGGCCGGATCGGGTCGGCGAGCTCGGCGCCGGAGCGCCTCCCGGTATCGCCGGGAGCGTACCACGCACCGCCCGATCGGGCGCGACGCTCGGGACGCGCACGGGACCGGGCCCGCGGCTCAGGCGTGGGAGCTCGATTCCACGGCCGCCGCGAGCCGGAGCACCGCGTCTTCGTCCCGCGGCCGGCCGACGATCTGCAGGCCCACGGGCAGGCCGCGCACGTCACGGCCGCACGGCACCGAGGCGGCGGGAAGCCCGGTGAGGCTCAGCAGAAACGTCGGGGCGAACCAGTCGACGTAGGTGCGCATGGGCCGGCCGGCCACCTCGGCCGGGTAGTTCTGGTCCACGGGAAACGGAGGGACGGCCGTGGTCGGCGTGACCAGATAGTCCACGCGTGAGAAGAGGTCGCGCATGCGATGCCACAGCTGCCCGCGCGCGTCGTGCGCCGCGCCGAGCGCTCGGGGATCGAGCCTCAGCCCCGCGTCCACGTTGGCGCGGACGTTCACGCCGAACTCGTCGATCCGATCCAGGCGTCCGGCCATGCTGGCGAGGAACCACTCGGCGCGCAGCGTGAGGAAGGTGTCGCGATACCCGGAGAGATCGAGCGCCAGCTCGGCCACCTGGGCGCCGGCATCGCGGAGCGCGAAGGCGGCCTCACGGCAGCAGCGTTCGATCGAGGCATCCACGCCGATGGCGGCGATGTCCGGGCAGTAGGCGACGCGCGTGCCCGGTGGCAGCGGCGAGGCGGCCGCGGCCACGAAGTCTCGGGAGCCGTCCGGCGAAGCCAGGGGCGCGTCTGCCGACGGGCCTGCGATGGCCTGCAGCATGCGCGCGACGTCCTCGACGGTCCGCGCGATCGGGCCCGTCACCGAGATCGTGTCCCATACCCAGTCCACCGGGTGCTGCGGCACGAGCCCGGGCGACGGCCGCAGGCCGACGACGCCGCAGAAGGCCGCCGGGATGCGGAGCGATCCCCCCAGGTCGGTGCCCTCGGCGAGGGCGATCATGCCGGCGACCAGGGCCGCGGCCCCGCCGCCGGTCGATCCGCCCGCGGTGAGCGCGGGATTCCACGGATTGCGCGTCGGCCCGAAGACGGTGTTCCAGGTATTGGCTCCCGCGGCGAACTCCGGCGTGTTGGTCTTGCCGATGACGACAGCGCCCGCCGCGCGAAGCCGCGCCACCACGACGGCGTCCTCGGCCGGGACGTGATTCCGGTAGATGGGGGAGCCGTACGTCGTGCGGAGCCCGGCCACCGGGGTGATGTCCTTGATGCCCACCGGCACGCCCGCCAGCGGGCCGACGTCCTCGCCGGCGTGCAGCCGGCGGTCGATCTCCGCCGCCTCGTCCATGGCGCGGGGGTTCAGGGTGACGATGGCGTTCAGTTCCGGATTCCGCGCCTCGATCGCCGCCAGCGCATCGGAGACGACGTCCGTCGCCCGACGCTCGCGGCGAATCACGGCCTGGTGGATTCGGGTGGCGGTGGGCAGGGACATCGTGTGCGCCCTGGGGGCGGCATGGCGCCGCGCCAGTCTATCGCGGCGCAAGGACGGGCCCGACCGGGCCTCGACCAGCGGCCATGGGCTGCCCCCGGGGAACCTTCGCGTCCGGTGCACCGTCTGTAGCCGAAGAGAATATAGCCACTGTGGATACAATCGGCTCATGACGGACCCCACCCCCGCGGACCTCCTCCCCCTGCCGCCGGCCACGCTGCACATCCTGCTGGCGCTCGCCGACGGCGATCGCCACGGCTACGCCATCAGCCAGGAGATCGCGGCGCGGACGGGCGGGGCCGTACGGATGAGCGCCGGCACGCTCTACCGCTCGATCCAGCGGATGGTGGAGCAGGGCCTGATCGAGGAGTGCGACACGAGGCCGGCCCCGGCCCAGGACGACGAGCGCCGCCGCTACTACCGGCTGACCGCCTTCGGCCTCGACGTCGCGCGCGCGGAAACCGAACGCCTGCACGCGCTCGTGCAAATCGCCCGGGCCCACGGGGTGGTGCCGGGCACGGTGTGACCATGCGCCTGCTGTCGCTGCTGCTGCACCTCTTCCCTCCCGGCCTGCGCGACGAGCGCGGCGCGGAGCTCCTGGGCATGATCGCGTTGGAGCTGGCGCCGCTTCGCGGCGTGCGGCGGGCGATCCGCGTGGCCCTCGCCGCGGGTGACCTCGTCGTCAACGCGGCGGCCGCACACGCGGAAGTGACGCGGGCCGACCTGGGCGAGGTGGCTCGAACCATCCGCACGAGACCGGGCTTCGCCGGAGCCGTCATCCTGGTGAGCGCGCTCGGCATCTGCGCCGCGACGGTGGCCTTCTCGCTCGCCGACCACGTGCTCGTGCGCGCCCTGCCGTTCCCCGAGCCGGAGCGGCTCGTCGGCCTCTGGCAGGACCAGACGGCCCGCGGCTACGCGCGCATGGAGCTCTCGCCCGCCAACTACGAGGACTGGCGCCGGCAGAGCACGGCGTTTCGATCGATGGGCGCGTTCACGGAGCTGTCGGTGAACGCGATGACGTCAGGCGGCCCGATGCGGCTCGAGAACGCCTGGGTCACGCCGTCCCTCTTCGAGACGCTCTCCGTGCCGGCCGCGCGCGGACGGACGCTCGTCGACGGCGACGAAACGGCCGCGATGCCCCCGGTGGTCGTGTCCGACGGCTTCTGGCGGACCGTGCTCGGCGCCAGGGCCGACGTCCTCGGCGCGGACCTCGTGCTGAACGGGGCCGCCCACACGATCGTGGGCGTCATGCCGGCCGCGTTCGACTTCCCCGACCGCGACATCGACGTGTGGACCCCGATGCGGTTCACGGCCGATCTGCTCGAGGACCGCGGCAACGTGTTCCTGCGCGCGGTGGGGCGGCTCCAACCGGACGCGACCCGCGCGCGCGCGCAGGCCGAGCTCGACGGCATCGCCGCCGCGCTGGCGCGAGCCTATCCCGACGCGAACGACAAGACCGGCGCGGCCGTGACGGATCTACGCGAGATGGTGCCGCGCCAGACACGGATCCTCCTGCTCGCGCTCGTCGGGGCGTCGTGCGGCGTGCTCCTCATCGCGTGCGCCAACCTCGCCAGCCTGCTCCTGGCCCGCGCGGCCGAACGTCAGCGGGAGCTCGCCGTCCGCCTCGCGATGGGCGCCAGGCCGCGTCGCCTGTCACGGCAGGTGCTCACCGAAGGGCTGGCGCTCTCGGGGTTGGGCGGACTCACGGGGGTGGCGCTTGCCGCGGCCGTGGTGCCGCTCACGGCGGCGCTCGTGCCCGTCACGCTCCCGATCGCCGGGGCTCCGTCGCTCGACTGGCGGATGCTGGCCATCGCGGTCCTCGCCACGCTCACGACGGGCGTGGCCTTCGGCCTGGCGCCGGCGGTTCGCGTGGGGCGGGCGCTCCGGACGGCGGACCTGCGCCACGGATCGCGCGTCTTCGGAACGCGCGCCACCGAGCGCACGCGCAGCGCGTTCGTCATCGCCCAGGTGGCGGCGACGGTGACGCTGCTCGTGGTGGTGGCGCTCTTCCTCCAGGCGCTCTGGCAGGTGCAGCAGGTGGACCCGGGATTCCGCGCGGACGGCGTGCTCACGGCACGCACGGAACTGCCGCTGCCGGCCTACGAGCAGACCGTGAAGCGCGAGCAGTTCTATCGCCGGGTCCTGGACGACGTGGGCGTGCTGCCCGGCGTGGAGAGCGCCGCGTACATCAGCTTCCTGCCGATGGTGATGCGCGGCGGCATCTGGCCGATGCTGACCAACGCCACGACGGTGCCGGACGATGCCCGCATGGCGAGCGTGCGCTTCGTCACGCCCGGGTACTTCGCGACGATGGGCGTGCCGCTCCTGCAGGGACGCGACGTCGTACGGACCGACGTCGCCGGAGCGCCCCTGGTGGCCGTGGTGAGCCGCACGTTCGCCGAGACGCACTGGCCGGGCCGCGATCCACTCGGTCAGCACGTGGACACGCCGTACACGGATCCCATGACGGTCGTCGGCGTGGTGGGCGACGTGAAGGTCCGGGGCCTCGAGCGCCAGAGCGAACCCCAGATCTACTTCGCGTCGGCCCAGATGGTGGACGGCGGGGCGATCTTCTACGCGCCCAAGGACCTGGTGGTCCGGACGACGGGACCGATCGAGGGCCTGATCCCGGCCATCCGCCGGGCCGTGGCGGCGGCGGATCCGCTGCAGCCGATCACGGACATCCGTCCCATGACGGCGGTCGTGGAGGCCGACACCGCCTCCCGCAGCGTCCAGGTCGGCGTGCTCGGAGCGTTCGCGTCGCTCGCCGTGCTGCTCGTGCTCGTGGGCATGTATGGGCTGCTCTCGTACGTGGTCGCCGCACGAACGCAGGAGATCGGCGTCCGGATGGCGCTCGGCGCGAGCCCGACCGCCGTGGTCCGCCTCGTGCTGACGCGCACGGCCGCGCTGACGGCGATCGGGCTGGCCGTCGGCGGTGGCGGCGCCTACGCGGCCTCGCGCGCCTTCCAGGCGCTGCTGGCGGGCGTGAGCCCGACGAGCCTGACCGCGTACGCCGTGGCGGCGGCCCTGGCGCTGCTCGTCACGTTCGGGGCAAGCGCGCCTGCGGCACGGCGGGCCGCCCGGATCGATCCGCTGGACGCCATGCGCGTCGAGTAGCGTCGGCCGGCCGATTGGCCGATGATGGGCGCGTGGCGCTCGCGCTGACGATCGCCGGCCTGCTCGTCGTCGTCGTCGGCGTCGTCCTCCTGGCCGTGCCGGCCGCGCCGGCCATCGGCATCCTGTTCGCCGGCGTGGCGCTGGTGGCCTGGGCCGACCACTTCGCGCGGATCGGCTGGCGCGTGCTGGCGGTGCTGCTGGCACTCACCGTCGTGGGCTCGCTCGCCGACAACGTGGCCGCGCTCTTCGGCGCCAGGAAGGCGGGCGCCTCGGCCTGGGGCGTCGCGGGGGCGGCACTAGGTGCGCTGGCGGGCCTTCCCTTCGGAGTGCCGGGCGTCGTCCTTGGGCCGGCCGTGGGTGCGTTCCTCATGGAATTCGTACGGAACCCGAATTTGCGGACGGCTGGCATGGCGGGGCTGGGCGGGCTCGCCGGCTTCCTCCTGGGCGTGGTGGCGCGGTCGTTCTTCGGGTTTCTCATCCTGGGCATTGCCGTGCTGGCGTATGTGCTCTAGCGCCCGCATGAGACGGCGGTGCCGCCGAATCCGCTAGTACGCACATGCCCACTGCCCGCCGGTGTACCGGATGCGGGGCCGCCCTCGGCGAGCCCACCGACGACGACCTGACCATCCTCTGCACGTTTTGCGGCCTAAGACACGACATCAACGCCCTCGGCAGCGCGGGCCCCGCGCCGGTCGTCATCGAACTGGGACCAGGGATGCGGCGCACCAACGGCCTCATCGTCGGGACGATCCTGGCCATCGTGGCGCTCAGCGTCGCCGGCGGCCTCTACGTGTCGTACCGGGCGGCCACGGAGGTGACCACGCGGGTCACCGAGGCGACACGGAGCGTGCAGGCCCGCGCGGCCGAGCGGCGCCGGGCACTCGCGCCGGCGGAACTCTCCGGGCTGACGGAGTTCGCCTGGAAGACGCTCGACGTGCCGCCGCCGCCAGGCGGGTTCGCGGCCTTCGATCCGGTGGCGTCGCTGCCGTGGGCCCTCGACATCGCGCACGCGTGGGCCACCGACGCCGTCGTCACCCGCATCGACGTCGACCGGGTGGCGGCCACGGGCGTCGTGGCGCTCGACGGGGAGGCGACGAGCGGCTACCGGTTCGCGTCGCCGGCGAGAACCGAGCGCGCGGCGCGCCAGGCCGACACCGGTGTGAAAGGCGCGACCTCCACCGGGATGATGATGCAGCTGCGCGGATCCGAGGTGCGGGTGTTGATGGAGACCGACCGGGTGGACGACGTGCCGCCAACGGCCGCCGCCAGCCTTCCCCTGGGGCGGATCCTGGAGCGGGCGCGCCGGGGCCGCGGCTTCGGCGACCGTCCCTTCTATGCCGGGTATCTCATTCTGCTGCCGCGTGAAGGATGGGTCTGGTATTTCCGGTCGCTCTCGGGCGAGAGCTTCCCAAGAGTGCGTGCGCGCGACGGGCGCGTGTACCCCTACTGACCGGCGAGCGTCTTGAGCCGGCCGGGGCCGGCCGCCTCCAGCGCCTGCGCGACGACGTCCGCCGGGGCACCGGAGCGCTTCACGCCGACCAGGATGTAGCCGTCGCTCACCTCAACGTCGTACAGGCGGGACGGCCGACTGGGCAGCTTTGCCGTGATGAAGAGCGTGATCACGGTCGTCAGCATCGCGCCCAGCATCGTCAGCTCGAAGATCACCACGAGGTTGGGCCACGGTGCCACGATGGGCATGCCGCTCGTCCTGAGCGGCCACGCGCGCTGGGTCGCGCTCGTCAACCACTGGCCGAACGCCAGTCCGGCGACGCCGCCGAGGCCAGCGACCCAGAATAGCCAGTCCGCCCTGTCTCGATGGCTGAATTCGAACTCCTCGAACGGCTCCGACGACATGACGACGATGTCCTGGTCCGGGACGCCCGCCGTGCGGAGCAGGTCGACCGCCCGCTGCGCGATCTCGGGATCGTCATAGAGCGCGTAGACCGGGATCACGGCCGCACCCTCCAGAGCTCGGACAGCTCGTCGTCCGTGTCGACGACGCGCGTCGGACGCGGCTGATTCCCGACCTTCATCTCCCAGATCGAGATGATGGGCACGAACTTCGCGAAGAGCGTGTACAGCAGCGCCATGGCCGCGAACGTGGCCACCATGATCACGACCTCGGTCGGACCCGGCTGATAGTGACCCCAGCTGTAGGGCAGCTGCTTGTGCGAGAGCGACGGGACGATGATCAGGAACCGCTCCAGCCACATGCCCACCAGGATGCCGCACGACGCCACCACCGCGCCCGTGATGGTCCGCAGGCGACGGAACGACAGGATGCCCAGCGGCAGGACGAAGTTGCAGACGACCATCGTCCAGTAGAGGGGCGCGTAGTCGCCGCGCTGCGTGGCCCAGAACACGGCCATCTCCGATGGCTCGTTGCCGTACCACACCGTGAGGCGTTCCGACGTCACGAAGTACCCCCAGAGCAGGCTCATGAGGAGGAGCAGCTTCGCGAGGTTGTCGAAGTGGACGGGGTGCAGGTACTGCTCGAGGCGCAGCATCCGGCGAAGGAGCGCCATCGCGATGATGAGGGCGGCGATGCCGCTGAAGATCGCGCCGGCCACGAAATACGGGCCGAAGATCGTCGAGTGCCACATCGGCACCGTGGCCATCGAGAAGTCGAATGACACGATGGTGTGGACCGACACCGCCACCGGGATGATGGCGATGGCCATGACCTGCATGCCCGCCTCGAGCCGGTGCCACTGGACGGTCGTCCCCTGCCATCCGAGCGCGAGCGCGCCGTAGATCCGGCGTCTCCAGCCGGTCGAGCGATCGCGGACGAGTGCGAAGTCGGGAATCATCGGCAGCAGCAGGAACAGCAGGCTGCCGGTGAGATACGTGTTGATCGCGAAGAAGTCCCAGACGAGCGGCGAGCGGAAGTTCGGCCAGATGGCGCGCGCGCTCGGGTACGGCGCGAGCCAGTAGAACAGCCACGGCTTGCCGAGGTGGATGATGGGAAACGTGGCCCCGATCATCAGCGAGAAGACGGTGATGACCTCGGCGCAGCGGGTCACGGGCCGCCGCCAGCGCGCGTTCACGAGGCGCAGGATGGCGGAAATCAGCGTGCCGGCGTGGCTGATGCCGATCCAGAAGACGAAGTTCGTCAGGTAGAAGCCCCAGAAGACGGGCCAGTTGATGCCGGCCACGCCGATGCCGAACCACACCTGGTAGGCCCACGCGGCCCCGCCGCACACCACGACGGTGGCCAGGACGAGGACCGCCCCGTAGAACCACACGCCCGTGTGGAACAACGGACGGACGAGGTCGTCGGTGAGCGGCCTATTGCGTGTCCGGCTCATGCCAGGGCTGTTTCTGGAGGTAGGTCACCTTCGGCTCGGCACCCAGGTCCTCGAGCAGCTTCGTCCCGCGCGGCGACTCGGCGAGCCTGGCCACGCGGCTCTCGTGGTCGTTCAGGTCGCCGAAGACGATGGCGCCGGAGGGACAGGCCTGCGCGCAGGCCGGCTGGATGTCGCCGTCGCGCACGTCCCGCCCCTCGGCCTTCGCCGCGGTCTTGCCGGCGCGAATCCGCTGGACGCAGAACGTGCACTTCTCCATGACCCCCACCTCGCGCACCGAGACGTCGGGATTCAGCTGGAGGTGCAGCGGCTTGTCCCACTGCGGGTTGAAGAAGTTGAAGAACCGCACGTTGTAGGAGCAGGCGTTGGCGCAGTACCGCGTGCCGATGCAGCGGTTGTAGACCTGGGCGTTCAGGCCCTCGTCGGTCTGGTGGCTCGCGTAGGTCGGGCAGACCGCCTCGCAGGGTGCGTTGTCGCACTGCTGGCAGAAGACGGGCCTGAACTTCACGCGGACGTCAGGGTACTCGCCCTCCCAATAGCGCTCCACGCGCAGCCAGTGCATCGCGCGCCCGCGGGACGCCTCCTGCGCGCCCGCGGTCGGGATGTTGTTCTCGGCGTGGCAGGCGGTCACGCAGGCCGCGCAGCCGGTGCAGCGATCCAGGTCGACGACGACGCCCCAGCGGTGTGCCATGTCAGCCTCGCCCCGAGGCATGGGCCGGACGCTCCCGAGTCGCGCCGGCAAAGAGGATGAGCCGTCCGTCGGGGGCCCCGGCCCTCGCGATCCGCACGCGGGTGGCGGCCCATGCGTGCCGCTCCGTCGCGGCATCGGCGGCGGGCGCGAGAATGGCGAAGGGATTCGCGCCACGCCCGGAGGCATAGCGGGTGAAGGTGACGTGTCCCTGGCCGGTCGGCATCGCGACTGCGTCGCGCCCGATGCCCGGAGACAGCACGGCCGGCGCCTGCAGCGAGCCGTGGGCCGAGGTGACCTCCACGAGGTCGCCGTCCGCGATTCCCAGGTTCGCGGCGGTGGAAGGATTGATTTCGATCCACGTGCTCCACATGGCGGTGGTGAGCGGGTCGGGCAGTTCCTGCAGCCAGGGGAGGTGCGCGGAGGAGCCGTCGAGGAACGCCTGGGAGGCGAACGGGAGGAAGTGCAGCGGGAAGTCGCTGGACGCGCCGTCGAACGCCGGTGGATTCCACCTCCGGGCGGACGGTCGGGCGGTGCCCGGGTTGGACGGAGCGCTCTCCCTGGCCGCGGGCGGCGCCGCCTGGAGCATCTCCTCGAAGCTCTGCCAGGGGAGCGCCAGCGGCCGCGCGAGCCGCCGCCCCACGTCCAGCAGGACATCGGGCGTCGGGCGCGTGTCGTAGAGCGGCCGCATCGCCGGACCGGCCACGGTCGCGGCCGCCGTCAGCGCGCCGGATTCCGGCACGGCGTCCACCCACGACTCGAGGAAGGAGTGGTCCGGCAGGATGAGATCGGCGTGCACACTCGTGTCGTCGATGAACGGTCCGAAGCTGACGACGAACGGAACGCTTCGGAGCCACTCGGCCGCCCGGGACGCCGGCGGCAGCCCGTGGACGAAGTTGGCTCCATCGATCAGCAGGACGCCTGGTGCGATCGACGGGATGGCCGTCCGCAGGTCGCGGGCCGGGCCGGGGGGCGCCGCGTCCGGCGTGAAGTGCAGGCCGCCCGGCGTCTCGACCGCGCCGACGAGGGCATTGAGCGCGTTCACCGCGAGAGCCTGGTCGAGGCCGTTCGTATGGGCAAGCGCCTGTCCGCCGATCACGGCCACGCTGGGCCCGTACGAGGCGAACTCCCGCGCCAGGCGCTCGAGGCGGGACGGGGGGAGCCCCGTGATGCCCTCGACCGCATCCGGCGCGAAGGCTGGCAGACCGTCGGCCCATCCGTCGACGAGCGTGCCGGCGACGCCGGCGGCGGCCGCGGTCCGCAGGCCCTCCCGGACGATGACGTGGGCCATCCCGAGGGCCACGGCGCCCTCGGTGCCGGGCCGGACGGCCATCCACTCGTCGGCGCTCGCGCCGGACTGCGACATCCGGACCTCGACCTGGACGAACTTCGGGCGGACGCCGACTTGGCCCTGCCGCATGCGGCCGTACGCCGCGCCGTGGGCCACCGGCGAGTTCCAGGTGCCCAAGAGGTCGGCGCCGAAGTTGACGAGGTATCGCGCGCGCGACAGGTCGAAGGTCGGAAGCTGGTAGCGGCCGAACGCCAGCTCGTTGGCCCTCCGCAGCACGCCGTCGTCGAACGGCTCGTACCACACGGGGGCCTCCGCGCCGAGACCGTCGAGAAAGCGCGAGACGAGTTCGCGCCGCCGGCCGTTCCGCGGGCGTCCGACGAACGTGACGCCCGACCCGCGGCCCGCCGCCACCTCGTCGTCGAGTCGCGCGACGAGCGTGGCCATCGCCTCGTCCCAGGAGATCTCGGCGAACTGGCCGCTGCCCCGATCGCCGCTCCGCTTCATCGGCGCCACGAGGCGATCGGGATGGTAGGTGACCTGCACCGCCGCCTGGCCCCGCACGCACAGCCTGCCCTGGCTGACTCCGTGTCCGGGGTCGCCCTCGAGCTTCTTCACCAGGGGCATCCGCACTACACCGGGCTCGCCCTTGCGGAAGACTTCGGCGTCACCGTCCATCACCCTGGCGGTCACCGCACATCCCGCGGCGCACAGGGGACAGACGCTCGGACGCCACACGGCGACGCCCGGGACGATCTCCTCGTCGGGAATGAAGCGGACGACGTGATTCTCGGGGTTCCCGCACGCGGCCAGCGCCGCCGTCGTGCCCGTGACGGCGGTGACCTTGAGGAACCGGCGGCGATCCATGGGCGGGGTCACGGCGCGCTCAGTAGTGGCAGGTCAGGCAGTCGTTCGACGCCTGCTTCTGCGTGTGGCAGTTGACGCAGAACGCCATGTCCATGTCCACCATCCGGCGGGCGACGTCCTGCTGCCGCATGTCGCCGTGGCAGGTCGCGCAGTCCACACCAGCCCTGACGTGCGGCGCGTGGGCGAAGCGCACGTGTGCCTCGCGCGGATAGTCGTAGACGCGCTGCCAGGCCAGATCGCGTCCCTGCTCCTGCATCTCGGCCAGCGTCCTCACGAGGGGCGCGTCGGTGGCGATCGCCGAGTGGCAGCCCATGCAGGTCGTGATGCCCGGAATCCCCGCCCGCGGTCCGCGATCGACGCCCTCGTGGCAGTCGGTGCACGTGAGCTCGTTCTGGAGGTGGATGCGGTGGCTGTAGGCGAACGGCTGCACCGGCGCGGCGCGCAGGCCGAAGTGCGCGGCCAGGGCGTCGCGGGCGCCCGTCCTCGCGGGCGTGTAGACGGAGGACGTACCCCAACGGGATCGCTGGGCGACCCGGGCGGACTGGGCGAGCTCCGTCCGGGCGGTCCACTCGGTGCAGGCCGACGCGCTCACGAGGACCGCGACCGCCACGAGCCAGGCAGGCACCGGCCGCCTACTTCGTCGCCCCGGCGAGGCTGCGGATGTAGTTGACCAGGTGCCAGGCGTCCTGGTCGCTGATCTTGTCCTTGAAGGGCTTCATCGTGGACTGCGGCCCGGCGCCGTCTCTGATGACGGTGAAGATCTCGCCGTCCGAGGCCCCGTGGGTCCACGTGGCATCGGTGAGGTCCGACGCATTCATGCGTTTGGCGACCGGCGTGTCCGCCTTGCCCGAAGCACCGTGGCACGTGCGGCACTGGCGCTGGTACACCTGCTGGCCCGTGGCGACCGAGGCAGGTGTCGAGGCCACCGGGTTCTTGAGGGCGGCGGCTTTCGGGGTCTGCCCGGCCGCCGAGGCGGCGACGAACAGGGCGATCGAGGCACTCAAGCAAAAGACCCGGTGGCGCATGCGGAGGGCTCCAACAAGGCACCGATACGGCCGTTGCGGTCCAGCCATAAGCAGTCCTGATGAATACGTGTCTGTTGTGCCCGCGATACTTACACGATCGAGGTGCTTGTGCAACTGATTGTCAC
>JAWKHS010000034.1 GCA_041394705.1 Vicinamibacterales bacterium | reverse complement strand
CACCCCGCAGAGACCGCGTTCGACCGCGGCGTCCGCCAGTTCGGCAACCTGCTGACGATGTCCATGCTCGTCATGGTGATGCTGGTCTTCACGGTGCACGCGCTGTCGGGCCGCGACGCCGTCGAGACGCTGCTGTTCTCCGTGGCGCTGGCGGTGGGCCTGAGTCCCGAACTGCTGCCGGCGATCCTCACGGTGAACCTCGCCCGCGGCGCGCAGGTGATGGCGCGACGCGGCGTCCTGGTGCGGCGGCTGAACGCCATCGAGAACCTGGGCAGCATGGACGTCCTGTGCACGGACAAGACCGGCACCCTCACCGAGGGCGCCGTGCAGGTGGAAGGCGCCTACGACGCCGCGGGCGCGCCGTCGGCACGGGTGCTCGAGCTCGCGTCGTGGAACGCGATGCTCGAGACCGGCATCGTCAGCCCGCTGGACGACGCAATCGCGGCCGCGCGCCCGCCGGCGCCGGTGCCCGTGCGGAAGCTGGGCGAGGTCCCGTTCGACTTCGTGCGAAAGCGGGTGGCCGTGATCGTCGCGACCGACCAGGACGTGCGGCTCGTCACCAAGGGCGCGTTCGCGCAGGTGGCCGACGCGTGCACGACTCTCGCCGACGGACGCCCGCTCGACGGGCCGGTCCGCGCGGACCTCGACCGCGCGTGCGAGGCCTGGACGAGGCAGGGGATTCGCGTCGTCGCGGTGGCCACGCGTCCGGTCGGCGTGCAGCCCGCGTACTCGCGCGACGACGAACGGGATCTCGTGTTCGAGGGCTTCGTGACGTTCCTGGACCGTCCGAAGGCCGGCGTCCGCGAGGCCATCGCCGGGCTGTCGGCCCTGGGCGTGGCGGTCAAGGTCATCACCGGCGACAGCCGGCTCGTCGCCGAACACGTCGCCGGCCTGGTCGGCCTCGGCACCGCGCGCGTCCTCACCGGGCGGCAGCTGGACGAGCTGAACGATGAAGCGCTCTGGCGCGAGGCCGAGCGCACGGATCTCTTCGCCGAAGTGGACCCGAACCAGAAGGAACGCATCATCCTCGCCCTGCGGAGGATGGGCCACGTGGTCGGCTTCCTCGGCGACGGCGTGAACGACGCGCCGGCCATGCACGCGGCGGACACGAGCCTCTCGGTGGACGACGCGGTGGACGTCGCACGGGAAGCCGCCGACTTCGTGCTGCTCGAGCGCGGACTGGACGTCATCCGGCGCGGCATCGAGGAGGGCCGGCGCACGTTCGCCAACACGTTGAAGTACGTCCTGACGACCACCAGCGCCAACCTCGGCAACATGACCAGCATGGCGGCGGCGTCGCTCGTCCTGCCCTTCCTGCCGCTCACGGCCGGCCAGATCCTGCTGAACAACCTGCTGTCGGACATCCCCGCGTTCGGCCTCGCCAGCGACCGGGTCGACGCCGAACTCGTGGCGCGGCCCCAACGATGGGACATCAGGTTCATCGGGCGCTACATGGTGGCGTTCGGCGCGGCGAGCGCCGCGTTCGACGTCCTCACGTTCGCCGTCCTGCTGACGGCGTTCCGGGCGGCGCCCGAGACCTTCCGGACGGCGTGGTTCGTGGAGTCGCTGCTCACGGAGCTGGCCGTCGCGCTGCTCATGCGCACCCGGCGGCCGTGCTACCGGAGCCGGCCCGGCCGCGCGCTCCTCGTCTCGACGGCCGCACTCGTGCCCATCGCGGTGCTCCTTCCGTACGCACCGGCCGCGGCGCTGTTCGGGTTCGTGCCGCTCCCCGGAACGGTCCTGGCCGCCGTCCTCGGCATCACGGCGCTGTATGCCGCGGCGACCGAGGTCCAGAAGGCCTGGTTCTACGCCACGCCCCAGCGGCCCACCACCACCCGCGTCCCGTAGATGAGGGCCATGCCCGCCGTGAACGCGGCGAGGTGGACCACGTTGTTGCGCATCACGCGGTCGTGCTTCACCTCGGGGATGAGGTCCGAGGCCGCGACGTAGACGAAGTTCCCCGCCGCGAAGGACAGGAGCGGCCCGACGTCCGCGCTGGCGTGCCAGTAGTAGGCCACGAGTCCGCCGGGCACGATCGTGGCGGCCGACAGGAAGTTCACGGCCAGGGCCGAGAACCGTCCCCACCCGCCGCGGATCAGGATGCCGAAGTCGCCCAGCTCCTGCGGCACCTCGTGGGCGGCCGCCGCAACCCACGTCACGATGCCGACGTGCACGGACACCAGGAACGAGGCGCCAATCGCCAGTCCACCGACGAAGTTGTGCAGCCCGTCGGCGAGGAGGATGAGGTACGTCACGGGCGCCTTCGTGCCCCCGGCCCCCGTGTGGCTGCGGTGCCAGGCCAGGAACTGCTCCAGTAGGAAGAAGAGGCCGAAGCCCGCGAGGGCCGGGACGAACGTGTCCATCGAGGCGCCGCTCGCGGCCACGGCCTCGGGCAAGAGGTGCAGGAACGCGCCACCCAGCAGGGACCCCGCGGCGAAAGCCACGAGCGGCAGTACCATCCGCTGCAGGCGGCGCTCACCCAGCGCCACGACGGCCAGCCCCACCCACGCGATGGCGCTCATCGCGATGGTCGCGCCGATGATCCACGCGAGGGAGGTCATGCAGGCTCGCCGACGCGTGCCGGCGAGCCCACCGCCGCAGCCGCCGCCGCTCCGCCGGGGCGGACCACGTGCACCGAGCACCCCGCCTCGGCGGCAATGCCGGCCGCGGTCGTGCCGAGCACCGCGCGTGCCAGTGCCGTCCGTCCGTGGGAGCCCACCACGATGCGGTCGGCGTGCCACGACGCGCTCTCCTTCAGGATCGCGTCCTTCGGCACCCCTTCGACGACCTTCGTCACGATGTCGGCTCGCGGCTGCGACGCCCGCAGGTGCGCGGCCGCGGCGTCGAGCAGCGCCGGTGCGTCGCGCGTCTGCGCGTGAACGCTGTCGGCGTGGAGCGCGGCCGACGTCACGCCCCAGGGCGGGATGTCCGGCATGACCGGCGCGCGCGAGTGCACGACGGTCATGACCTCGATGGCACTCCCGTCGGGCAACGGACAGCGCGCCACCTCGTCCACGGCCGCCGCGCTGGCGGGCGACCCGTCCACGGCCAGCAGCACCCTGACGGACCGTGGCACGCCAGGCGTCGAGGCGGATCCGAGCAGGGCACCGAACGGCGCCGGAGCCGTCTCGGCCCTGCCGATGCCGAAGAGCGTCAGGTAGACGAGAGCCATCCACACGGCCACGGCGATCGCACCGAGGCCCACGAGGTACAACGGCATGTCGGTCACGGCGTGTTCACCACCAGTTCGTTCACCACCTCGAAGGTACCGCTCACCCCGCGCGCCGCCATGGTCGCGGCGGTCTTGTCGGTGGCGTTGTCCACCCTGCCGAGGAGCCGGACACGGCCACCCTTCACGATGATGTGGATGGGATAGCTGCCAACCGGCTGCGCGCCGGGCACCACGGCCTGGATGCCGCCCGCGCCGCGCCGGAGCGCCGGATCGACCCCCCACAGCATCCCGCCGCCAGGATGGTATTTCTGGAGGAACGCGTTGGTGTAGATGGCGTAGTACACGCGCCAGCGGATGTCGTCGTCGAACGTCGAGGCCGGCAGGTCCACGATCTCCGACTTCACGTCGTCCACGCCGCGCACGCGCCTGACCGCGCGCGTGGCGTCCTCGGCGAGCGCCCCGTGGTACGCGTAGCCGCCCAGCACCACGGCGCCCTTGTCGTAGGTGAAGGTCAGGAAGTCGAAGACGCCGTAATACGGCAGGCGCAGCAGCGCTTCGCGGATGTTCTCGATGCGGAGTTGTTCGTCCGGCGACGGCCCCTGACCGGCGGCCGGCGCCGGCGCCCCGGCGGCGAGCAGCCCACTCAGCGCCAGTACGGCCACGACACGGGTTCTCATGGTCCTCCCTTCGCCCGCGGCTCTCTCGCGCGGGGAGGTCGCGCGACCGCGAGACGCTATCCCGATCGTAGCCGCTGACGGGCGCGGGTCCGCAATGGGGGCTTCCCCCACGCCGTGCGGCCGGTCACTCACCCGTCCCGCCGGCACGCCGGCCGGCGGCCGGATCCGTCCGACAGGCGCCCGCGCGGTCGGCGACCGGCACGCGTGCCGACGCGCCGTGAGAGTCCGTGGACGCGCGCCGCGCGGCCACCCACGGCCACGCCTGCTGGCGGACCGCGCGCGCGGCCAGCCTGGCGTCGTTCCAGGCCGGCGGCGCCCCCTGATTGCGGATGTAGCGCCGGAGGCGCTGCTGCACGGTGGCGAGGTAGCGATCGCCGCGCCGATCGTGGGCGCGCGCCAGGCCGCGATGGTACGCGCGCACCGCGAGATCGAGATCGCCGCCGCTCTCGCGCAGCAGTTGCGTCATCCACACCGCGACGAACCGCGTGGCCTTCCAGGGGTCCAGGTACTCGCGATCGTCGAACGCGACGTCCACGTGGCCGGCGCGCGCGAGCGCGCGCAGGCGGATCCGGGCGTAGTCGGAGGCCTGCGCCAGCCCGATGTCCAGCCCGTGGGCGTGGTGGCGGTGCAGGGCCCGATGGTCGAACCACGACTCCGACATCACGATGGCGGCGAGCGTGTCGGCCACGAGGCCCGGAGCGAGTCCGGCATCGGCTCCCACGCGGTAGTAGCCGGCCCAGTACGCCACCATGTGCCGATACGCAGCCGTGCGTACGGGCTGTGGGACCGCATCCCACGCGGCGGGGTCCATCCGGTCCCACACGCAGGGGTCGGTCAGGACGCGGCGGTAGCGCGTCATCATCGCGGTGAGCGCCCGGCGCCGGAGCGACGCCGGCACGCCGTTCCACTGCGCCAGGTGCATGCGGCGCCACAGCACGACATTCGACAACAGCTCGTGGACGTCGGTCGGCCAGTCGGCCCGCTCGCCGCCGGCCTCCACCGTGACGACGATGGGCGTCAGGTCGAAGAGCGCCGTGTCGCCGGGATTGGGCGCCGGCGGCAGGGCGCCAGTCGCGAGCAGGCGCGGCCACAGCACGCCGGCCCCGCACACGGCGGAGAGGGCCACGGCCGCGGCCGCACGCCGGCGCGTCACCCATCGCCCCCGGCGGGCGCTCGCCCTCACGCCCGCGTCAGCCGACGTCGGCCGTCTCCGAGACCACGAGCACGGGACACGATGCGCCGCGCACCACTTGCGGCGTGGTGGATCCGAAGATCGCCTGTCCCAGCGCTCCGTGTCCCTGCGCGCCGACGGCGATGAGATCGCAGTCGCGCTCGGCGGCCAGACGCAGCAGCTCGCGATGGGCGCGACCCACCCGCACGACCTCGTCGATCTCGCACCACGCGCGGGACTCGTCGCCCAGCAGTGCGTGGAGCCGCTGCTGCGCCTCGTCCTGCACGTGCGCGCGATACTCGGCGACGTTGTAGTGCGCGTGCGCGCGGATCTCCTCGTCGGGCAGCCACTCGATGACGTGCGCCACGGCGGCCGTGCCCTGCGACTGCCGCGCCAGGTCGAGGCCCAGCGCCATGGCCCGCTCGGACGCCGGCGAGAAATCGACGGCGCACAGGACGCGCGAGAAGCTGGCGCCCGCGGGACGCGCGGCCGCGTGTGGCGGGATCGTCAGCACGGGGCACGGCGCCCTGCGCAGCACCTTCTCGGTGATCGACCCGCCGATGAGACGATCGAACCCGCTCCGGCCGTGCGTGCCCATGACGATCAGCGTCGCGCCGTCCTGGCGCGCGAACGCCGCGATCGCCGCGGCCGGCGCGCCGTCCCGCACCTCGAAGCCGACGTCGAGGCCCGCGACGAGATCCGCGGGCACCGCGGCGTGCATCGCCCGCCGCACGTCGTCGATCGGCACGGGTGGGACCACCGTGGCGGGCGCGCCGCCGCCGCCCACGAAGATCTGCGGCTCCAGGGTGGGCACGACGTGCAGCACCGTCAGCCGGCCCTCGTACCACCTGGCGATGGCGGAGGCGTAGGGCGCGGCGGCCAGCGACGCCTCGCTCAGATCGGTTGGATAGAGCACACGCGTGAACGCCTTCATGGCTCACCTCGTTTCTCGACGGCGGGCGCTCGCGGCGCCGCCGCCGGCGAGGCCGCGTCAGGGGCGCTGGAGCGTGAGGAGGAGCGGCCGTCCGCTCCGCCACACCCGCATGGTCATCGGCCCGGCGCCGAACGCCGCCTGCAACGCCACCCGCCCGCCCGCAGCGCCGCGCACGGGCCGGTGGTCGATTTCCAGGATCACGTCGTCCACCCTCAAGGCGGCGCGGGCCACCGTGCTGCCAGGCGCCACCGCCCGCACCACGGCCCCCGGCGAGCCCGGCGCCAGGTCGAGCCGGCGGGCCGCCTCCGGCGTGAGATCGGCGAGGACCGACTCGGCCGGCGGCGGCACGCGACCGCGGACGGGTACCGCGCGCAGCGCGGACCCGCGGTCGTTGGCCCACGTGCCCAGCGTCAGCCCCACGGCGAACAGGGCGCTGCTTCTGACCCACCCGCGCCGCGCCTGCCGATCGGTCAAGGGATCACCTCTGGCGCCGCGACGGCGCGCGCTCCTGGAGCGATCGTGGCCGTCGTGCCGGGACCGTGCCCATCCGGCCGAGCCCGCCTCGCGATGAGGGAATCCCCCAGGCGGCACTCGGGTGCCGGGGCATGGCGCGAGTCAGCCTCGGTGGTTGGCGCCACGCCTCCCTACGGCGTCACACCCCGCTGCCCATCGCGTGCGCCAGATGACGCTCGAACCACGCGGCGGCCAGATCGGCCAGACGGTCCTGCGGCTCGCGCACGCCGGCCGCGCCCGGCCGGGCGGGCGGCACCGCCACGTCCAGCGGTCCGAGGAAGCGCCACCCGGCAGCGGCCGCGGGTCCGGACCCGGGCGCCCGCCGATCGGGCACGACCAGCAGCGTCGGCGCCGCGACGTCCCGAATCCCGCCCTCGACCCACGACGTCCGCCCGGCCGGCACGACGACGACGGCGCCGACGTCGCGCGGCCGATCAGACGCCGCCAGCAGCGCGGCCGGAGCGGCCGCCTGCATGCCGAGGAGTCCGATGGCCAGATGCGCGAGCGAGGGCTGCCGGCGCGCCCATTCCACGGCCGCGACCGCGCGCGGGCCGAGCCGGCCGACGTCGAACCGGAACTCCGCGGTGTAGACGTCGATGGCCTCCTCTTCCGCCGTCAGCAGGTCCAGCAGCAGGGTGGCGAAGCGCCGTCCGCCCAGGCGCGCCGCGATCCGCTGGCTCCTCCGGCCGAAGCGGCTGGTGCCGCCGCCGAGCGGCACGATGACGAGCCCGCGCGGCCGCACCGGCACACGGAGGTCGGCCGCCAGGGTCGTGGCGGCCGCGGGCACGGACACCGGGTCTGGCGCGAGCGCGCCGCCCTCAGCCAGCGGCAGGCGGGCAGCCGGCGAACCGGAGGCGTGCGCTGACGGCGAACGGGGATGACTCATGGCCGTGTCCTGCGCGAAAAGGCGGATGGACGGCACCGGCCGGCGTCGGAGTCGGAGTCGTTGACCGTAGTGTCCGACCCACCGGACGACGACGCCATCGGGCGCGGCCGGGACGGGATGGGGTGCTCCCCGATGCGGCCAGCCGGGTCGGCGCGCCCTCAGCCGTCGGACGCCTCGCCGGGTCGGCGCGCGTCGAGCAGGCGGCGAACCAGCTCCGCGGCGTCCACGCCCTTCGTGAAGTACCCGGCCGCGCCGGCCTCTTCGATCGCGTGCAGACGACGGGTCCGCTCGTGCGTGGAGAATCCGAAGATGCGGACGTCGGGCAGCTCCGCGAGGATCCGGCGGGTCGCTTCCACGCCGTCCATGCCCGGCATCGACACGTCCATCACGATCGCGTCGGGCCTGAGCGCGCGCGCCCGCTCGATGGCCTCGAGCCCATCGCCCGCCTCGCCGACCACCTCGAGGCCCGGCGTCTCACGCAGCAGCTCGCGCAATCCCTGACGCAGCACCGCGTGGTCGTCCACCAGGAGCACGCGCACGGCCGTGCCGCGCGCCCGGTCGCGCCCTCGAACGGCCGACGTCGCCCGCAGCGGCGGTCCTGTCGCCTCGCCCGACGTGGAGTTCCCCCCGCGAGGCACGATCAGCCGGAAGCGGGAACCGCGGCCCGGGGCACTGTCGACCTCGAAGCGCCCGCCGAGCGCCGAGACGCGCTCGCGGATCCGCACGAGACCGAGCCCGGTGCCGTGGCCGTCCGATCGGAACGCCGCGTCGGGGTCGAAGCCCACGCCCTCATCCCGCACCGTGATGCGGATCTCGTCGTCGGGCGTCATGTCGAGATCGACGGCGGCCGCCGTGACGCCGGCGTGCTTGACGACGTCGAACAGCAGTTCGCGCACCGACTCGAACACCAGCACCCGCACGTCCCGGTCGCTGACGTCGGCGGCGGCATCCGCGGTGAGTCGGACGACCAGCCGGTACTTCTCCTCCATCCATGACGCCAGCCACGCGAGCGCGCCCGGCAGGCCGTGGCGGTGCAGCACCGGCGGGAAGATCTCGACGGCCAGGGAACGGGCCGCGTCGATGGCCTCGTCGAGCTCGCCGCGCACGGTCGCGAAGTCACGCGCCGGGTCGGCCGTCGGCTCGCCAAGCCGGCGTTCCAGGCGATCCAACTGGATCTTGGTGCTGAAGAGCAGCTGCTGGAGGTGGTCGTGCATCGTGCGCGCCAGGGCTTCGCGCGCGCGCTGCTCGGCCACCGTCAGCTCGGCCGCCATGCGCCGGAGCTGCACCGTCTGCCGCTCGAGCTCGCCGGCGCGCGCCTGGAGCGCCCGGTGCGCGGAGGCCAGCTCCGACTCGGCCGACTTGCGCTCCGTGATGTCGGTGATGAACGCGACAGCCCGTCCGCTGCCGTTGGTCATGACGTAGTTCAGGCTGACCTCCACGGGGAAGGTCGTGCCGTCGGCGCGCTGGCCGAGGAGATCCCGGCCGCGGCCCATCGCACGCGGTTCCGGCGCGCGCCAGTACGACTCGCGGCGCGCCGCGTGGCTCGCGCGCGCCGGCTGCGGCACCAGGGCGTCCACGGGCCGCCCGGCCAGCGTGCCTTCCGGCCAGCCGAACATCGTCTCGACCGCCCGGTTCGCCGAGACGATACGCCCCTGTTCGTCGATGGACAGGATGCCCTGCGCGGCCGTCTCCAGCAGCAGGTGCAGCGTCTCGGCCAGATCGTGGCGCTGCTGCTGGCTGGCGCGCAGTTCGCGCTCGGTGCGCTTGCGTTCGCTGATGTCGATGACGAAGCGCGCGATCCGCTCCACGCGCCCGCTCGGGCCGCGCTCCTTGAGACACACGATCCGCACCCACACCGGTTTCCCGTCGCGACCGAGCAGCCGATGCTCCCAGTCGCACGCCGCGTCCTCGGCGCCCGTGAACGCGGCCACGCGCGCGCCATGCGGGTCCCGGTCCTCGGAATGGATCAGCGAGGCCAGGGCGACGCCGCGGAGATCGGCGGGCGCGCGGCCGACGAGCCCGGCGAACGCCGGGTTGGCGTCCAGGATCGCGCCGGACAGGTCGGTGACCACCACGCCGGTGGCCGAGTGCTCGACGAGGTGGCGGTAGCGCGCCTCGCTCTCGCGCAGGGCCGTCTCGGTGCGCTTCTTGTCGGTGATGTCGACCACCGTCGACAGCAGGTGGCCGTCCTCGCCGCTCCCGATCGCATCGACCGACAGCATCACCGTGAGCTCGGCGCCGTCCTTGGTCCGCCGGCGCACCTCGAGGTTCCGCACGGTGCCCTCCGCATCGAGCGCGTCGGCGACCTGCGTCTGCGCCTCGGGCGGCGAGAGGCCGACCTCGACCGACGTCCGGCCGGTCAGCTCCTCGCGGGCATACCCGAAGAGCTGCACGAACGCCTCGTTCACGCGGACGATCCGGCGGTCGGCGCGCCGCGTGAGCGCCGCCGCGAAGGGCGCGCGGTCGTGCATGATCGAGAACCGCCGCTCGCTCTCGCGGAGGGCGGCCTCGGCCCTGGCGCGACCGAGCGCCGACCACGTGCGATCGGCGGTCTCCCGGGCCAGGGCCGCCTCGTGGGGGGTCCAGGAACGCGGCCTGGCATCGTGCACGGCCAGGGCCGCCACCGATCGGCCCTCCGTCAGGAACGGCAGCGTGATGAAGGCGCCGACACCTCGGGTCCGCAGCGCCTCGCGCGCCTCGGCGTCCAGGCGCCGGTCGGTGGCGACGTCGGCGACGACCAGCGGCTCCGCGACGCCGAGCCCGGGCAGAGCGCCGGAACCGCGGATGGGCAGGCGACCGGCGATCGACGGCACGCCGTCCGCGTAGTCGTGGCGGATGACGGCCCACGTCCCGTCCTCGATCTCGGCGTAGAAGGCGCGGGCCACGTGCAGATGACGGCCGAGCAGGCCCGCGGCCACGCGGAGGACCTCGTCCGGATCGCCGAGCGCGCGGAGTGCGGCGCCCAACTGCGCGAGGAAGTCCTGGTAGGCGGCGAGGTCGCTCCGCGCCTGTCCCGCGTGAGGGTCCCCGCCCAGAGGCGGTGTGGATGCGGCCATGGTCGGGCACCGGGTCCGGCGCGGCGCGCGAGGCGCCCGGACACGGCACGCGAGGCGGGCTGCCGGACCGGGCTCACTCTACCGCAGCCCGGGCGGCGCCGCATCGGGGAATCCCCGACCGCCAGACCCACCCGACCGGATGGCCCCGGGCCGGCGGCCGCCGCACGATGGGGTGGCCCGCGCTGGCGCGGGCCGGTTCCCGTGGAACCGGAGGAGGAGCCATGAACCTGACGCAGTGGGATCCCTTTCGCGAGCTCGAGGACGTGTCGGCTCGCCTGAACCGCTTCTTCGGCCCGCAAGGCTGGGCGAAGACCACCGAGATCGCCGACTGGACGCCGGCGATGGACGTGCAGGAAACCGACGGCGAGTTCCTGATCAAGGCCGACCTGCCGGAGGTGAAGTCGGAGGACGTGAAGGTCGAAGTGCTCGACGGGATGCTGAGCGTGCGCGGCGAACGCCGGCAGGAGAAGGAAGAGAAGAACAAGCGCTTCCACCGCGTGGAGCGCGCCTATGGCCGGTTCGAGCGCCGGCTGGCGCTGCCGGTCGACGTGGACGCCAAGAAGATCGCGGCCGAGTTCAAGGACGGCGTGCTGAAGGTCCACATGCCCAAGTCGCCGGCCGCGCGTCCGCAGGCCATCGACGTGAAGGTGTCCTGACCGGCCTCGCCGCCTGACGCGGCTACTTCGGGGGGACGGGGGGCACGATGGGCCCCAGGTGCGGCCCGCCCTCCGTCCACGTGACGGCCAGCCGGGTGAGTTCGCGGCCGTTGCGCGCGCCGAGCTTCTCCTTCAGGTGCGCGTAGTGGCTCTCGATCGTCTTCACGGAGAGCTGGAGCTGCGCGGCGATCTCGCGCGTCGCCAGGCCGCGGCCCATCAGCGTCAGCACGTGGCGCTCGCGGTCCGACAGCCGGTCGATCGGCGAGCGATCGTGCTGCGGCCGGTGGGCCGTGCCCATCGTGGCGAGGATGCGCTCGGCGGTGTCGGCGCTGACGTAGGGCTTGCCGGCGGCCACGCGCCGCACGGCCGTCAGCAGCTCTTCCGGCGCCTGGTCCTTCATCACGTAGCCGAGCGCGCCCGCTTTCAGCGAGTGATCGGCGTAGAGGCGCTCGTCGTACCCGGAGAGCACGAGCACGCCGACGGACGGATGGCGCGCGAGGAGCTTCTGCACGAGGTCGAGGCCGCTCTCGCTGCCCAGGGCCAGGTCCACGACGGCGACGTCGGGCGGCGCCTTCGCGGCCGCCGACAACGCGTCGTCGATGGTGCCGGCCTGTCCGGTGACGACGAGATCCGGGGCATCGGCGATCAACTCGGCGAGGCCGCGCCTGACGACCGGATGATCGTCGACGACCAGGACCCGGACGACGCGCCGCGCTTCACCACTCGTGGACGCTGGCATGCTCCGCTCCGTCGCAACAGCGATGGCCATCGCGCCTGGCCGACGGCCGGGTCGTGCATGAGCCGGCGTTGCTGTCGTGGACGGCGTCGGGACGCGTGGCCCGCGCCGCCGCGGCTCACAGCGCCCATCATACCGGCGGCCGCGCCGGCCCGGGCGGCAATCCCGCCATGGGGGAACCCCCGATGGCGGGTGCTGCCGGACCGGAACGACGCGGCCCGGCGCGCGTGCCACGCTACGGCTGGTGGCCATGGAGGAATGTCGTATCGAGCACGTGGCGAACGAAGGCGCGCGATCTGAAGCACGCGCCGGCCGCCGCCGAGCGCCACGAGGCGGGCAGCCAGCCGGCCGTCGCGCTGGCCGGACGCCTCCAGTCGAGATCGGCCGCGAGGCGCTCGGCGTAGCCGGCCAGGGCCAGCGGATCGCCCGAGCGCACGAGGCGGTGGATGGCTTCCGCCGCGAGCAGGCCCGACACGACCGCCGCGTAGATCCCTTCGCCGCTGCCGGCCGACGCCAGGCCCGCGGCGTCGCCCGCCAGCAGCACGTGGTCGCCGACGACGCGCCGCGACGACGTGCTCGCCAGGAGGTACGCATGCCCGTGCCAGCCGTCGGCCGTGCCGGCGTCGAGACGGCCGGCGCTGACGAGACCGGCGGCGAAGCGTCGCACGTGGGCGGGCAGGTGGGCCGGCTCGTCGCGGCCGAAGCCGACGTTCACCCAGGAGCCCTTGGGCACGAGCCAGCCGTAGCCATGGAGATCGTCGGAAAAGTACAGCTCTGGAGTCCCCGGCGTCAGGAGGGGCACGGCGACCCGCCGCTCGGCGCGCTGCGCGACCACGGCGTGCTCGCGGGCCAGGGTGGGATTCAGCGCGCGCGCCACCGGGCAGCGATGGCCGCCCGCGCCGACCAGCAGGCGCGCCTGCCATTCGCCCTCGATGCACCACCAGCCGCCGCGCCGCTCGACGCGGGTCACGCGCAGGGGCGGCGCCACGAGCGCGCCCGATCGGCGCAGCAGGTAGGCGTCGAACTCCTCGCGCCGGATGCCGTAGCTCACGGGGCGCCCGTAGGCCACGGCGATGGTCGGACGACCGACGAGGCCGACGCGGAACGCCGTGAACGGCTCGAGCACGCACTCGCGGCGGTAGTCGCCGAGGTCGAGCTGGAGCCGGTCGACCACCTCGGGCGTGATCCAACCGGCGCACACCTTGTCGCGCGGGAACGACGCCTGGTCGATGACGACCACCTCGAAGCCCGCCGACACCAGCGCACGGGCGCACGTCGAGCCCGCGGGCCCACCGCCGATGACGGCGACATCCACGCTGGTCACGCGGACATCCCTGGCGAACGCCATGCCACCGCGCCGTCGGCGCCAGCCGGCCGCGCACCCGGCGTCCGGCCGCGCGGCGGTCGAGACTCCCGGGACACTCCCGCGCCGCCTGGGGGGCGCCGCGGGCGCGGAGGCGATTCATGAGTCTCACCGACGCCGTCCTCCACTGGCACCATGCCTCCACCGCGTCCACGGCTGTCGATCGCTGGCTCGTGCGGCAGCTGTACCGCCAGGTCGCGCCCGCGCCGATTCGCTTCGTCCTGTGGGACGGCGCGTGGAGCGGCGCGGCCGAACCCACGGCCACCATCACCATCCGCGATCGCACGACGCTGGCCGGCGTGAGCGTCCACCCGGACCTGTACTTCGGCGAGGGCTACATGCGGGGCACGCTGGAGGTCGACGCCGACGACCTCGGCGACGCGCTCACGGTCCTGTACGAGGGGCTCCGCGCTCACCGCGCGCCAGCCGCACGGCCGGCCCGGCGCTGGCGGCGCGGGTCGGCGCCGTCGGCACGGCGATCGTGGGCCAACGTGCACCATCACTACGACCTCGGCAACGACTTCTACCGCCGCTGGCTCGACGACGGGATGCTCTATACCTGCGCCTACTACGACCGCCCCACGCAGACGCTGGAGGAGGCGCAACGCGCGAAGATGGAGCTCGTGTGCCGGAAGCTGGCGCTTCGGCCTGGCGATCGCGTGGTGGAGGCCGGATGCGGATGGGGCGCGCTGGCCCGGTACATGGCCGCCCGCCACGGGGTGCGCGTGCGCGCCTACAACCTGTCGGGCGAGCAGGTGGCGTACGCGCGCGAGCGGTCGACGCGCGACGGGCTCGCCGATCGTGTCGAGTTCGTGCAGGACGACTACCGCACGATCGAGGGCACGTACGACGTCTTCGTGTCGATCGGGATGCTGGAGCACGTGGGCCTCGATCACTACGACACGCTGGGCGCCCTGATGCAGCGGGTCCTGGCGCCCGGCGGCCGGGGACTCCTGCACTTCATCGGCAGGAGCCACGCCGCGCCCCTGAACGCGTGGATCCGGCGGCGGATCTTCCCGGGAGCGTATCCGCCGACGCTGTCGGAGGTGTCGGGCCGGGTCCTCGAGCCGCACGGCTTCACGGTCACCGACGTGGAGAACCTGCGGCCGCACTATGCCAGGACGCTCGCCGCCTGGCGCGAGCGCTTCGAGGCCGCGGCCGGGGACATCGAGCGGCGGTTCGACGCGCGGTTCGTGCGCGCGTGGCGCCTCTATCTCGCCGGGTCGGAGGCGTCGTTCCGGGCCGGGTCCGTGGAGCTGTTCCAGGTGGCCTTCGCGCGAAGCGACGCGCCCGTGCCCTGGTCGCGCGCCGCCCTCCACGCGACGCCGCTCGTGGACTGACACGGAACGAAGTACGCCCGCCGGCGGAGCAGCGGCATGGCGCACGGGTTCGTCCATCGCATCGATCCGGTCATCGGCACCGTGGCGGGCGTGCACCTGTGGTGGTACGGCGCGGGCTTCGCCGCCGGCTTCCTCACCCTGCACCGCTACGTGATGCGCCGCCGTGCCTCGCTCGGGCTGACGCGCCGCGACGTCTGGGCGTTGTCGATCGTGATGGCGACCGCCACCCTGGCGGGTGGACGGCTCGTCCAGGTGCTGTTCGACGAGTGGCCGTTCTATTCGGCGCACCCCGGCTACCTGCCGGTCTTCTGGCTGGGCGGGATGGCCACGCACGGGCTGCTCGGCGGGAGCGCCATCGCCGCGGCGGTGTTCGCCTGGCGCTGGAGGGTGCCGTTTCTCCCGCTGGCCGACGCGCTCGTCGTGCCCGGGGCGATCCTGATGGGCACGGGCCGCCTGGGCAACTTCATCGACGGCCAGATCGTGGGCCGCGTGACCGATGTGTGGTGGGCGGTGCAGTTCCCGTACGCCGACGGATTCCGGCACCCGGTGGTGCTGTACGACGGGGTCAAGAACCTGCTCCTCGCCGCGTACCTGTGGCGGGTGCGAACCGGGCCGCACGTGCCGGGCGCCGTGGCCGCGCGCTTCGTGTTCTGGTACGCGGCGCCCCGCATCCTCATCGACCTGCTCCGCGACTACCCGACCTATCGCCTGGCGCTCGGCACCGGGCAGACGCTCAACCTGGCCATGGCCGCGCTGGGCGCCGCGCTGCTCGTGCGCTCGCGCCTGCGCCGGCTGGGGCGGCTGCCGGCGCGGACCGCGGCGCCCATCCGACAGGCGGTGGACGATCAGGCGCCGTGGCCCGCGCAGCGCCTGGCGTTCGCGGCCCTCCTGGCCGCGTGCCTGACCATGCCCAGCAACTGGACGCAGGACGTGCCACGACGCTACGGCGATCGTCACCCGGGCCTCTCACACTCCGTCCTCTACCCCCCGATCGAGTGGACGCCGCCGTGAGCCGCTGGGCGGCGCCAGCGCGCTCTGCCGCGCCTCGAGCCCGAACGCCGCTACCAGACGCCGGCCGACGTGTGGCGCTTCGTGTGCGGCGCCCGGTGCTTGAGCGTCCAGCGGCGGGTCGCGACGACGGGACGCTCGGTCCCGCGTCCGATGAGATCCAGCAGGTCCGCCGTCGTGACGATGCCGACCGGACGATCGGCGTCGGCGACGACCAGGCACCCGATGGTACGGCCCCGCATCAGGTTGGCGGCGCGCCGGACCGACGCCGCCGGCTCCACGCTGACGGCGGGTGCCGTCATGAGATCGCCGACGGTGCGGTCCTTGCGCGCCATGGCACCGCGGCGGCCGCCGAGATCGGTGCTCGACACGACCCCGGCCACGCGTCCACGGTCGACGACGACCAGATGACGGATGCCCCCAGCGCGCATGCGCGTCCACGCCTCGTCGGCGGACACCGACGGCGGGACGGTCTCGACGGGCGCCGTCATCAGCTCTTCGACTCGCATGGCACCCTCCTCTCCGCTCCCGGCGGTGGCACGGCGGCCCGACGATCGTGGCGGTCCCGCGGCGGCGGGCCAGGAGCCAACCCGATCCTGACCGGCGCGGTCGTCGCCGGCCATCCAGGGGCGCCGGCGGCCGCACCGGGGAAACCCCGATGCGGCGCGCGGCGGCTCGTCAGGGCTGGCGGCGCTGGAGCTGGCGCGTCCAGTCCTCCACGAGCCGACCCGCGGTCTCACGCGAGCCCAGGCCGAACGCCAGGGCCGCGGCCACCGCGACCGCGCCGAACGTCACGCCGAAGGCGAGGTCCACGATCTCGTTGGCCAGGCCCGTCGCCCTGAGCGCCATCGAGCCGGCGAAGAGGATGATGCCGCCGCGGGCGAGCGTCGCCAGCAGCGGCGCGTGCTCGATCCGGCTGGCCGCCAGGCTCTCCGCCGCCAGGTTGGCCAGGTAGAGACCCACGGCGAACACGACGACGCCGAGCACGATGGCGCCGGCGCGCACCACGAACGCCGAGACGAGCGCCGCCAGCTCGGTGAAGCCCACGAGACCGGCGGCTTCGATGAGCCCGAAGAGCATCACGGCCGCCATGGCCAGCAGACCGATGACGGCCGACGGGGCGCCGGCGCCGGTCACGGGCTCGCGCGTCAGGCCGAGGAGCATCGGCAGCCGATCGGCGCCGGCGGCACTCGCCGCGCGTTGGACCAGGTCGGAGAGCATCCGTCCGACCACGAACGCGACGCCGAGGACGAGCGCGGCGGCGGCGATGGCCGGCAGTGCCTCGAGGATGCGGGACAGCATCTGGCTCGCCGGCGTGGTCACGGCGTCGAGCGCGAGGGCGTTCAGGGCCGCGATGACGACCGGGATGAGGAGCAGCGCCCGGACCACCGCGCCGGCGAGTCCCGAGATCCCGCTCGCGCCGACGATCGCGCCGAGCCCCGCGCGCTCGGCGAAGGCGTCGGCCCCGGTCGACCGCAGCAGGTTGGTGACGATCCGCGCCACGAGGGCCGCCGCGAACCAGCCGACCAGGAGCACCAGGCCCGCGCCGATCAGGTTCGGCAGGAACGCGAGCATCTCGCCCGTCATGGCGCGTACCGGGTCGAGCATGCCGTCGAGCGCGAGCGCGCCCAGGATGCCGGGCAGGAAGAGCAGCAGCACGAGCCAGTACATGGCTCTCGCGAAGCCGGCGCTCATGCCGGGGGCCTGGTCCGGTTCGGCGAGCCAGCGGTCGACGCCGATGCCGCTCAGTCCGCGGCGCACGACCGTGCTCACGACGGTGGCCGTCAGGAGCGCCACGCCCGTCAGCAGCAGCGCGCCCAGCAGTTGCGGCGCGAACGCGCCGAGGCGCAGCAGGAACGCGTTCAAGGGATCGCTGACCATGGTCAGGCCCAGCGCCTGGAAAAACGCCACCAGCACGAAGAGCATCGCCACGTAGAAGCCGACCTTGGCGGTGGCGCGCTCCACCGACATCCCCGCGAACGAGTCGCGACCGGTGACGAACGTCGCCAGCCGGTTGTCCACGGAGGTCCGCTTCAGGATCGCGCGCACCAGCCCGGCGATGGCAAGCGCCACGATCCAGCCGACGATCAGGATTGCCAGCGCGCCGAGAAGGTTGGGCAGGAACGAGCCCACGACGTCGAGGGTTCGAGCGAGCACGCGTTGCAGGTCCACTGGCGCCTCCGTGATGCGGGTTGTCCGGGGAGCTCGGGCCGTCGTGGTCCGACGACGGCCGTCGCACGGATGAAGCTCGGTGCATGCGCAAGGTCCGTACCGATGACGTCCCGTTCCTCGACGCAACGCGGACAGGATCGCTCGTCCGCCTCAACCGCGCCGGGTTACGACAATTCGCCGACTCACGCGAAATCTCGCGACCGGCGGTCGGCGGGCGCGCGGCTCGGCCATTCAGGGCGGCGAGGGCTGCTGCCGATATCTCCGGGGAGCCCCACGCGCCGCCGCGAAGGGGCCGGCGCACCGCCGTGCCGATTCAGGCACCGGGCGACGCGGGATGACGCCGCGGCAGGCAGGGATGGCACGGTCGGGCTATGGCGAGTCACGGAATCATCGAGCCGCTCGCGCGGCAGCCTGCCGTTCGTCGGAGTACGGCACGCCCGCCGCGGGGCGCGCGCCCCGGCGGCACCGGCGCGGGGGCGGCCCGCCCGCCGGCCGTGCGCGGGACACCGGAGGCGCCGCGCGACATCGCCGTGGTGATCCCGGCGTTCAACGCGGCCGCCACCATCGGCGACACGCTGCGCTCCGTGTACGCGCAGACGCTGCCGGCGCGCGAGGTGGTCGTCGTGGACGACGGCTCCACCGACGACACGGCGCGCGTGGCGTCCACCTGCGGCGCGCGCGTCATCAGCCTCCCGAACCGCGGGGCCGCCGCCGCCCGCAACGTCGGCATCGCGAACACCACCGCGCCGTGGATCGCGTTCCTCGACGCGGACGACGAGTGGGTCCCGGACAAGCTCGAGCGGCAGTCGGCGGGCCAGCAGGGCCGGCCGATGTCCTACACCGACGCGTGGATCGTGGACGGCCTGACGGAGCGGCGGGTCTCGGCGATCGCGCCGTGTCCGTCCGGCGCCATCCTCGAGGCGCTGGTGCTGAACAACGTCATCACGCTGTCGTCGGTGCTCGTCCGCCGCGACGTGCTGGCCGAGGCCGGCGGGTTCCCCGAAGCGCTGCGCGTCGTGCACGACTGGCCCCTGTGGCTGAGGATCGCGGCGGCGCACGACGTCCAGTTCGTCGGCCACCCGCTCGTGCGCTACAGGGTCTCGCCGACCGGCATCTCGCGCAACCTCACGATCATGGAGCCCGAGCACCTGGCCGTGATCGAGGAGGCGTTCTCCGACGGCGGCGCCGCGCGCCACCTGCCCCACCTGCGCGATCGGGCGCTCGCCGGGGCGCTCACCGTCGTGGCGCACGAGGCCGGCCGGACGTCGCAGTGGTGGCTCGCCGCCCGCCTGGCGCTCCGCCGGCTCACCCACTGTCCAGGCGACCTGGACGCCTGGAAGGCGCTCACGAAAGTGGGCCTGGCCGCCTCGGGCGTTCGGGTCTGGTGACCTCGGCGCCGGGCCGCGCCTGAACCGCCGGGCGCGCCCGCCCGACGCCTGGGCGACCGGCCTCCCCCTCCTCCGCGTCCATTTCCCCAGCATCCCGTGGGAGCGTCGACCGCCGGCGGCGCGGTGCCGGCCCCGCGCGGCTGTTTCGTGGCACGCCGCTTGCGGTTCTCGAGCGTAGCCGCCGGCGCTTGCGCGGTGCGTTCACGCACCGGGAGTGGTAGTGCCATGACTCCGACCATTCGGGCAGCACTGATGGCGGCCGCGTGGGCGGTCGTCGCGGCGACCGTGCCCTCGGGCGCCGCCGCCACGACGACCCACGGCTCGCCCCCCGTCCTCGAACAGGCGCGCGATCGACGCGCGCCACAGCCACGCCGTCCGGCCCCTCCGCCTCCGCGGGTGCCGTCGTCGCGCGGGTCCTTCGTGTTCATCGGCGGCTACTTCTACGACCCGTTCTTCGGGCCGTATCCGTGGTGGCCGCGTCCGGCGTACCCCTACTGGTACTTCCCCGTGTTCGACAGCCGGGCCGAGGTGCGCATCGACTGCCGTGAGCGCGGCGCCGCCGTCTACGTGGACGGCTTCTACGCAGGCATCGTCGACGACTTCGACGGCATCTTCCAGCGCCTGCCCCTGCCGCCGGGCGGCCATCGCCTCACGCTCTACCTCGAGGGCTTCGAGACCGCCGACTACAGCGTGTACCTGCGGCCCGGATCCTCCTTCACCGTCCATCACGACATGATGCGGCTGCCACCGGGTGAGGCCAGCCGCCGTCCGGAGGTGGCGCCGCCGGTGCCGCCGCCGCCGGACGGGACCTACACGTCGCCGACCGGCATGCCGCCGATCGCCCCGCCACCGGGCGCCACGCCGGTGAGCGTCGCCGTCGGCACGCTGGAGCTCCTCGTGCAGCCGGGCACCGCCACGGTCGCCGTCGACGGCGCGCGGTGGGTGAGTTCCGAGCCCGGAAGCTACGATCTGCAGCTGCCGGTCGGCGCGCACAGGATCGAGGTGTCTGCGCCGGGCTTCCGTGCGTTTGCGACCACCGTCGACGTGCGCGACGGCGAGACCACGCCGCTCAACGTCAGCCTGACGCGGGGGCCGACGCGATGACGCCGAGGCCCGCGACGGTCGGCCCCGCCGGTTCCGGCGGCGGGGCGGGCGGCGTCGACGCCGATCGCACGGCGCGCCGCCTCGACGCCCTGCGGCGCGACCTGGCGCGCGGCGCGCGCCAGCAGCGGCGGCGGTGGCGGTACCGCGTCCGTCGCGGGCGGGTCGAGTTCGACCGGGAGATGCGGGAACTCCATGCGCGCTTCCGGCAGGGCGTCCCGGAGTACCTGCTGGGGGCGCATCCGCTCAGCCTGCTCACGGCGCCCATCATCTACTCGCTGCTGGTGCCGCTGGCGCTCCTCGACCTGTGGGTGTGGCTGTACCAGTGGATCTGTTTCCCGGCCTACGGCCTCCCGCGCGTGCCGCGCGCCGCCTACTTCCCGTTGGACCGCCACAAGCTCCGGTACCTGAACGCCATCGAGAAGGCGAACTGCACCTTCTGCACGTACGCGAACGGCCTGTTCGCCTACGTGCGCGAAGTGGCCGCGCGCACCGAGCAGTACTGGTGCCCGATCAAGCACGCGCGCCCCGTCCCCGCTCCCCACGGGCGGTATCACCGCTTCTTCGACTACGGCGACGCGGCCGCGTACCGGCACGACCTGCCATGGCAGCGCCGGCGCCTGGCGGCCGAGGGCGCGGCAGCCGCGCCGGGCGCCGACGGGACCGGCCGGCCGGCCGCGCCGTCGACGGGGGAAGCGGGAGACGTCGCTCCGCCGCGGGCGCCTCGCCAGGGGGCGTAGGCGACCAACATGGTCGCCAATTCCCTCCAAACGCGGCACGCCGGACGCCGCCGTGCGGGCAATTCCCCACTCCGCCCCGGGTATTCCCCGGGCCGGCGGCTCCCGGCCCAAGGGGTGCCCGCGACCTCGTGAAACATCGCACAAGCGGACTGGAACGATGCTTGCGCTGCGGCAGGGAGAGACCTGTTTGCGCCGTTGCAGGGGGGAACTGCGCGTGCCGAAGGTCGGGCGGGGCCTGCGATGAGTGACACCGTTCGTTACGATGACCGGACGCCGCGGCTGTTCTTCCTGGCGGCCGTCGTCTGGGCCGCGGTCGGCATGCTGGTGGGCGTGCTCATCGCCGCGATGCTCTTCATGCCGGCGTTGAACCTGGCGCCGTACCTGACGTTCGGGCGCCTGCGGCCGCTGCACACGAACGCCGTGATCTTCGCGTTCTGCGGCAACATGATCTTCGGCGGCACGTACCACTCGATGCAGCGCCTGCTGAAGACGCGTCTCTTCAGCGACACGCTGTCGAAGATCCATTTCTGGGGCTGGCAGCTGCTCATCGTGGCGGCCGCCGTCGCCCTGGTCACGGGCACGACGCAGGCGAAGGAATACGCCGAGCTGCCCTGGGTGCTCGACATCGTCATCGCCGTCCTCTGGGTGACCTTCGCGGTCAACTTCTTCGGCACGCTGGCCATCCGCCGCGAGAAGCACATCTACGTGGCGATCTGGTTCTACATCGCCACCATCGTCGCCGTCGCCATCCTGCACATCGGCAACAGCATGGCGATGCCCTACTCGTGGCTGGGCAGCTATTCCGCCTACGCAGGGGTGAAGGACGCCCTCATGCAGTGGTGGTACGGGCACAACGCGGTCGCCTTCTTCCTGACGACCCCGTTCCTCGGCCTGATGTACTACTACCTGCCGAAAGCGGCCGAACGGCCGGTGTTCAGCTACCGGCTGTCGATCATGCACTTCTGGTCGCTGGTCTTCGTCTACATCTGGGCCGGACCGCACCACCTCCACTACTCCGCCGTGCCGGAATGGGCGTCCACGCTCGGGATGCTCTTCTCGCTGATCCTCTGGATGCCGTCCTGGGGCGGCATGGTGAACGGCTTCTTCACGTTGCGCGGCGCCTGGCACAAGCTGCGCGAGGACCCCATCCTGAAGTTCATGGTGGTGGCCGTCACCTACTACGGCATGTCGACCTTCGAAGGGCCGATGATGTCGATCAAGTCGGTCAACGCGGTCTCGCACTTCACCGACTGGACGATCGGCCACGTGCACGCCGGCGCGCTCGGCTGGAACGCCTTCCTCTCGTTCGGCATCCTGTACTGGGTCGTGCCGCGGCTGTGGAAGACGCCGCTGTACTCGCAGCGGCTCGCGACGCTCCACTTCTGGGTGGCCACGGTCGGCCTCATCGGCTACCAGGTGTCCATGTGGGTGGCCGGCATCACGCAGTGGGCGATGTGGCGCGCGTTCGAGGCCGACGGCCGGCTGGTCTATCCCGACTTCATCGAGACCGTCGTCCGCATCGTGCCCATGTATTGGGTGCGGCTGGTCTCGGGACTCCTCTTCTTCGGGGGGTTGCTCGTCTTCTGCTGGAACATCTTCAAGACGGTCAAGAGCGCGCCCGCGGACTACGCGGTCGAGCCCGAGGTGGTGGCGCCGCCGCTCGTCCGGGACCTGGCGGTCCCCGGCGCGGTCACGCCCGCCAACACCTACGACCACGCCTTCTACCGGCTGCAGCACGAGATGCGGCACGGCTTCCACCGCGTGCTCGAAGGCCGCATGGTGACGTTCACGGTGCTCACGGCCCTCGCGCTGGCGGTCGGCTCGCTCGTCGAGGCGATCCCGATGTTCTTCAACAAGTCGAACGTGAAGGAGATCGCCAGCGTCCACCCGTACACGCCGCTCGAGGTCGTCGGTCGCGACATCTACATCCGGGAGGGCTGCTACAACTGCCACTCGCAGATGGTCCGTCCGTTCACCTACGAGACCGAGCGCTACGGCGAGTACTCGAAGGCGGGCGAGTACGTGTACGACCATCCGTTCCAGTGGGGCTCGAAGCGCACGGGGCCCGACCTGCACCGCGTCGGCGGCAAGTACCCGTCGCTGTGGCACGTCCGGCACATGCAGCAGCCGAGCTCGACGACGCCCGGCTCGATCATGCCGGCCTATCCGCACCTGCTGACCGACGCGTTCGACACCGCGCTCATCGGGTCGAAGATGCGGGCGCTCCGGTCGGTCGGCGTGCCCTACACCGACGGCGAGATCGACACGGCGGTGACCGCCATGCAGACGCAGGCCACGGCCATCGCGACCGAGGTGGAGGCGCAGCAGGGCCCGACCGGACTCGCCGACAAGGAGATCGTGGCGCTCACCGCGTACCTCCAGCGCCTGGGCACCGACATCCGCTGGAAGCGGCCGCAGGCGCAGGCGCCCTATGCCGCCACGCTCGCGCCGTCGCCTGCCGCGGCGCCCGCGGCCACGCCCACGGCGGCCGCCGCGCCCCCACGTCCCCAGGCGCCGCCCGCCGCGCGGGCGGCCCGGCCGGCTGACCCGCCGGCAGCCCCCACCCGGGCGTCGGCCCACGGTCCCGCGAGGTAGCCATGCTGCCGGACCTCGCCACCAGCACGTCGACGTTCCTGGCCGTCGTGTCGCTGCTGTTCTTCGTCGTGGTCTACGCGGTGGTCGCCGTCCGCGTGTTCCTGGCCAAGCCCGAGGATCTCGAGACCCATGCGCGCATGGCGCTCGACGACGACCCGGGTCCCCGCCGGGGCACCCGAATCGACGCCACTTCCCAGGGATGAGGCGACTGCGCCATGGCACAGTACGAAGACAAGGTCCTGCACGACATCGACGGCATCAAGGAGTACGACAACCCGATGCCGGGATGGCTCATGGCCATCTGGTGGGGCTCGCTCATCTTCTCGGCGGGCTACCTGATGTTCTACGCCCTCAGCTTCGGCGAGGGCACGATGGACGCGGAGTACCGCCAGCAGACCACGCAGACGGTCGCCGACGTCCAGGCGTACTTCGACGCCAACCCGCTCGTGCCGCCGAAGCCGGCGGACCTGCTGGCGGGCGCCGTCAGCCCGGCGATCGTGGACGCGGGCGCCTCGCGGTTCGCCCGCTCCTGTTCGCCCTGCCACGGGCCTGAAGCGCAAGGGCTCATCGGACCGAACCTCACCGACGAGCGCTGGATCCACGGGGGATCGGTCGAGCAGATCTTCCAGAGCGTCGCCAAGGGCTGGCCGGCCAAGGGCATGCCGCCCTGGGGCCGCGCCCTGCGCCCCGACGAACTGGCCGCCGTCGTCTCCTTCGTGCGCAGCATCCAGGGCACGAATCCCTCCAACCCGCGTGCGCCGGAAGGCGACCCGTTCACCCCGGAGCCCCTCCCCGGGAGGTGAGATGGCTGCTGCCGCCCATCCGCGGGACACCGGCCCGGCGCCTGGCGCGCCGGCGGGGCACGAGCGCATCTACGAGGTGGCGCCGCCGGAAGAGCTGCTGTACAGCATCTCCGCGGACGGCTCGCGGAAGTTCATGCACCCGGTGGTCCGCAAGGGCCACTACTGGAAGATCCGCCGCGGCATCGCCTACGGCCTGATGGCGCTGTTCTTCGCGCTGCCCCTCATCCCCATCGGCGGCAACCCGGCCGTGTTCCTCGACCTGGCAACCCGGCGGTTCCACCTGTTCGGCACCACGTTCCACCCGACCGACAACCTGCTCCTCGCCGCCTTCGGCTTCGGCGTGGTGGTGACGGTGTTCTTCGTGGGATCCACGTTCGGGCGCATCTGGTGCGGCTTCGGCTGCCCGCAGACGGTGTACCTGGAGTTCCTGTTCCGCCCGATCGAGGCGCTCGTCGAAGGCGGACCGACGAACCAGCGGCGGCTCAACAAGGAGCCGATGTCGGCGCGCAAGGCCGCGATCAAGGCCACGAAGTGGGCGCTCTTCCTGCTGGTGGGCCTGGCGATGGCCACGAACTTCGTCGCCTACTTCACGGGCTGGGCCGCGCTCGCGCCGGGCCTGCTCCACGCGCCGCAGCAGTGGACGGGCGCGCTCTTCACCATCGCCTTCGTCACGGCGCTCATCGTCTTCGACTTCGGCTGGTTCCGCGACCAGATGTGCACGATCGCCTGCCCCTACGGGCGGCTGCAGAACGTGCTGACCGACAAGGACACGATCCTCGTCGCGTACGACACCGACCGGGGCGAGCCCCGCACCCGGGCGCGCGAGCTCCTCCCGGGCGCCGGCGCCTGCATCGACTGCGGCGCCTGTGTGAGCGCGTGCCCGACCGGCGTGGACATCCGTCGCGGCCTGCAGGTGGAGTGCATCGGGACGGCGCAGTGCGTGGACGCCTGCGACGAGGTGATGATCAAGCTCGGCCGCCCGACCGGCCTCATCAAGTTCACGTCCGAGCGCGAGCAGCAGGGCGCGACCCGCCACCTGTGGCGGCCGCGCAACCTCGCCTACCTCGGGATGATGCTCGTCGCCTGGGGCACGCTGGGCGTCCTCGTCTTCACCCGCGCCGACGCGCTGGTGGAGATCGTGCGCGGTGGGCGCGAGCCGTACCGGCTGCTGAACACCGGCGAGGTCGCCAACCAGCAGCGCGTGCGCTTCACGAACCAGCTGCCCGAGACGCAGCGGTTCACCCTGACGCTGGTGAGCCCGCCGGAGGCGTCGCTGGTCATCAGCGAGTCGCCCGTCGTGGTGACGCCGGAGAAGGTGCTCACGGTGAACGCCGTCACCACGGTGCCCAGGGCGCTCTTCAGCAACGGTCAGCTGACCGTGCACTACCTGGTCACGTCCGATCGCGGCTTCAGGAAGGAGATCGACTTCCTGCTGCTCGGCCCGTTCGGTACGGGAGCCACGCCATGAAGCTGATGCGCGTCCTCTCCGAGTACCGCTGGCCGATCTTCATCGGCGGGCACCTGACGATGTCGGTCGTGGCGTCCGGCGTGCTGGTGTACGTGGCCACGCGGCCCGACACGCCGCGTCCGATTCGGGGCTACTACGAAGCCGCGCGCGCGTGGGACGTCGACGAGGCCGTGCAGGAGGAGAGCCGTCAGCTCGGCTGGTCCGTCCGGTACGAGCTGCCCGCCGGCGTTCCGCACCTGCCCGGCATGCCCCGTCCGGTGGACGTGGTGGTGGCCGACCGCGCGGGCCAGCCCGTGTCGGGCCTGGTCGGACAGCTGCTCGCCGTCCGGCCGGCCGACGCGCGTCTGAACCAGCGCGGGGAGCTCGTGGAGCTGCCGGCCGAGGCCGGCCGTTACCGGACGCTCGTGCGGGTGGACGAGCCGGGCGCCTGGGAGTTCCGGCTCGACACCCATCAACGCGCCCTGCACTTCGTGCACGCGGCGAGGATGGACGTGGTCGATCCGGCGCCAGCATCGGCGGATCCGGTCGCGGCCTCGGCGGAGGGGCCCCGGCCATGACGCCCGCCCTCGTGGTCCCGGGCGACGGGGCCGCTCCCGCGGCCCCGGCCGCGTGCGCGCACTGCGGCACGCCGGTGCCGGCGGCCCTGCTGCAGGCCGGCGAGGCCGAACAGTTCTGCTGCGGCGGCTGCCGCCAGGTGCACGCGCTCATCCGCGAATGGGGCTTCGATCAGTACTACGGGCTGGCCAGGCGGCAGGACGCCGTGCTGCCGCCGGCCACGGTCACGGGGCGCAGCTTCGAGGACCTCGACGACGAGCGGGCGCTGGACCAGGCGACCACGGCCCTCGGCCCCGACCGGCGGCGGACGCGCCTCTATCTGGAGGGCGTGCACTGCGCGGCGTGCGTGTGGCTCGTCGAACGGCTGCCCGGGGCGCTCCCCGGCGTGGAGGACGTGCGCCTGAACTATGGGAACGCGGTGGCCGAGATCACCTGGCGCCCGGCCGCTACGCGTCTCTCGACGATCGCCCGCGCGCTGGACCGCCTGGGCTACACGCCGCACCTCCACCGCGCCTCGAAGGTGCACGACGCCAGGCGCGCCGAGGACCGGGCCGGGCTCGTCCGCCTCGGCGTGGCCGTCGCCTGCGCCATGAACCTCATGTTCCTCTCGGGCGCCTTGTACGCGGGCGAGGCCTCCGGCATGGCGGCGGACTACGAGACGTTCTTCCGCTGGCTGTCGCTCCTGGTCGCCGTCCCCGTCCTGGCCTTCTCGGCGCGCCCGTTCTTCCAGACGGCGGCCGCGGGCCTCCGTGCCGGCCTCGTGCACATCGACCTGCCCGTCGCCATCGCCATCGCCATCGGCGGCGCGGCCAGCACGTGGAACGCGGTCGCGGGCGAGGGCCCGCTCTGGTTCGACTCGGTGGCCATGCTCGTCGCGGCGCTCCTCGGCGCCCGGCAACTGCAGCGCAGCGCGCAGCGGGCGGCGCTCGAGCGCGCCGACAGCCTGCGCGGCGTGGCGTTCCTGGAATTCGCCCGACGGATCACGGGCGAGGCCGCCGATGCCCCCGTCGTCGAGGTGCCGCTGGCGGCGTTGGCCGTGGGCGACCGGGTGGAAGTGCGAAGCGGCGAGCTCGTGCCGGTGGACGGC
>JAWKHS010000033.1 GCA_041394705.1 Vicinamibacterales bacterium | reverse complement strand
TCGCCCCGCCTCGCCAAGGCCGCCCTCGCCGCCGTCGTGGACGACGCACTCGTCGATCTCACGTATCCCCTCACCCGTGACGCGCGCGTGCGGTTGGTGACCGACCAGAGCCCTGAGGCGCTCCCGCTGTTGCGCCACTCCACGGCGCATCTCATGGCCGCCGCGGTCACGGCGCTCTACCCCGACGTCCAGTGCGGCATCGGCCCGGCCATCGACGATGGCTACTTCTACGACTTCGTCGTGCCGCAGCCGTTCGTGCCCGAGGACCTCGAGCGCATCGAAGCCAAGATGCGCGAGATGGCCGCGCAGGATCTGGTCTACGAGCGGCAGATGTGGCCGCGTGACGAAGCGATGGCCTTCTTCGCCAGACGCGGCGAGCCGCTGAAGGTGCAGCTCATCGAGGAGAAGACGGCGGGCGACACGCGCGTCAGCTGCTACACGATCAAGGACCGCGACACGTTCGTCGACTTCTGCGTCGGGCCGCACGTTCCCAGCACGGGACGCCTGAAGGCGTTCAAGCTGATGTCCACGTCGAACGCGTACTGGAAGGGCGACGCGAAGAACCAGCCGATGCAGCGGCTGTACGGCACGGCGTTCCTGACGCAGAAGGACCTGGACGCGCACCTGGCCCGGATCGAGGAGGCCAAGAAGCGCGACCATCGCAAGGTCGGCAAGGAACTGGGGCTCTTCACGTGGCACCACTGGGCGCCTGGCGCCACCTTCTGGCTGGCCAAGGGCGCCACGCTCTACAACACGCTCGCCGACTACATGCGGAGCCGGTTGTTCCCGGCGGGCTACGTCGAGGTCAAGACGCCCATCATCTTCAACAAGGGCCTCTGGGAGACGTCCGGGCACTGGTCGCACTACCGCGAGAACATGTTCCTCGTGGACTCGAAGGACGGCGAGGAGATGGGGCTCAAGGCCATGAACTGCCCCGGCCACATGCTGGTCTTCGCCGGTGAGATGCGCAGCTACAAGGACCTGCCCCTGCGGCTGCACGAGCAGACGCCCCTTCACCGCAACGAGGCCTCGGGCGTGCTCTCCGGTCTGACGCGGGTGCGGCAGTTCTCGCAGGACGACGGCCACTGCTTCGTGACCGACGACCAGATCGCGTCGGAAGTCGAGGCGCTGCTGCGCCTCGTCAAGGGCATCTACGGCGACTTCGGGCTCGAGTACACGGCAAAGCTCGCGACGCGGCCCGAGAAATTCCTGGGCGAGGTGGCGACGTGGGACGCCGCCGAGGCCTCGCTCCGCGCCGCGCTGGAACGGGCGGGGCAGGCGTACCTGCTCGAGGAAGGCGAGGGCGCGTTCTACGGCCCGAAGATCGACTTCGACATCACCGACGCCCTCGGCCGGAAGTGGCAGTGCGGCACGATCCAGCTCGACTACCAGATGCCGGCGCGGTTCGGGCTCACCTACGTGGGCGCCGACAACGCCGAGCACACGCCCGTGGTCATCCATCGGGCGATCTTCGGCAGCTTCGAGCGCTTCATCGGCATCCTCATCGAGCACTTCGCAGGCGCCTTCCCCCTGTGGCTGGCCCCCCTCCAGGTGTCGGTCCTCCCGATTGCCGACCGTCACGCCGACTACGCCCGGACCGTGGCGGCGCGGCTGGAGGCGGCCGGGCTCCGGGCCGTCGTGGACGACCGCCAGGAGAAGGTGAACTACAAGATCCGGGAGGCCCAGCTGCAGAAAGTGCCTTACATGCTGGTGGTGGGCGACAAGGAGGCCGCCGACGGCCTGGTGGCCGTCCGGAGCCGCTCACGGGGCGACCTGGGCCCCACCCCGCTCGACACGTTCCTCGCGGACGCCCTTGCCGAGGCCGCCGAGAAGCGGCTATCCTAAGAACTTTCCGTCTGGAGGCTGACTATCGCATTCGATCGCAACCGTGGCGGTCGCCGGGACGACCGCGTCCGCACCAACGAGCGCATCCGGGTCCGTGAGATCCGGGTCATCGACGAGACGGGCCAGCAGTTGGGCATCATGCCGCCGCCGCAGGCGCTCACCATCGCCCGGTCCAAAGGACTCGACCTCGTGGAGATCTCCCCCACCGCCGTGCCGCCGGTCTGCCGGATCATGGACTACGGGAAGTATCAGTACCAGGAGGCGAAGCGGCAGCGCGAGGCGAAGAAGCACCAGAAGGTGATCGAGGTCAAGGAGATCAAGTTCCGGCCGAAGGTCGACGAACACGATTACCAGTTCAAGAAGAAGCACATCGAGCGCTTCCTCGAAGAAGGCGACAAGGTGAAGGCGACGGTGTTCTTCCGGGGCCGCGAAATGGCGCATCCGGAGATCGGCCAGCGCATCCTGATGCGTCTCATCGAGGACCTGGCCGAGGTGGCGATGGCCGAGACCATGCCCCGCCAGGAAGGCAACCAGATGCACACCATCCTGTCGCAGAAGCGCGGCGCGAAGCCGCTCCGTCCACGGGCGGCCGAAGAAGAGATGGCGGGAAGTTAGAGGACACGATGCCGAAGATGAAGTTGAAGAGCCATCGGGGCGCCGCGAAGCGCTTCAAGAAGACCGGCACCGGAAAGTTCGTCCGGGCGTCGGCCTTCAAGCGACACCAGCTCACCTGCAAGACCACTCAGATGAAGCGCCACGCCCGCGGCAACGTCGTCGTCTCGGAATCGGAGCAGGCGAAGTTGCGGCGGATGCTGCCGTACGACTAGCGGCCAGCGGCTGGCGGCCCGCGGCTCGGAGCCCTCGGCTCCGCCGCGGCAGTGCTGGCTCGTTGCCGCATCCGATCGGTGGTTGGCGGTTAGGGCAATTCCGCCATCGGTCGCTTGGGACGCATACGCGTCGCCAAATCTAGCCGCTAGCCGCTAGCCCCTAGCCGCCGTTCGGGAGCCAGTCATGCCTCGCGTCAAGCGTGGCACGGTGCGCCGTGCCAAGCGGAAGAAGCTCGAAAAACTCACCAAGGGCTACTTCCAGAACAAGTCCAAGCTCTACAAGTTCATGAAGGAAGCGGCCGAGAAGGCGGGCGTCTACGCCTATGCCGGCCGCAAGCAGAAGAAGCGCGACTACCGCAGCCTGTGGGTGATGCGCATCAACGCCGCCGCGCGCGAACACGGCGTCTCCTACAGCGTGTTCATGAAGGGCATCAAGGCCGCCGGCATCGCGCTGGACCGCAAGGCCCTCGCCGAGCTCGCCGCCCGCGACGCGGCGGCCTTCGCCGCCATCGCCGCCAAGGCCAAGACGGCGGCGGGCGTCTAGATCCCGCGGCTAGGGACTAGCGGCTGGCGGCTAGCGGCGACACACCGCGGCTCGAATCAGTTGGGGCGGGATTGGAAGGAAGCCAATCCCGCCCTTTTTCTTTCCACCAAGCGTGCGCGACACGAGCACACGCCGGGTGGCGGACGCACTGCTCTCCGAGCTAGCCGCTAGCCCCCAGCCCCTAGCCGCTTAGAATGATCCACCAGGCCCACCCTCGAAGAGCTCGCGTCGCGGGTCGACGACGCGGCCAGCGCATTCGACGCCGCCCTCGCGGCTGCTGACGCGGCGCCGCCGGCGGGGCGCACGCAGGCGCTCGAGGCGCTCACGGTCGCCTGGACCGGACGCAAGGCCGGGCGCATCGCCGACCTGATGGCGCTCCTCCCCTCGCTGCCCGCGGCGGACCGCAAGGCGTTCGGCCAGCGCGTGAACGCGCTCAAGCAGCGGGTCGAGGCCGCGCTGACGGAACGCGAGGCCACCCTGGCAGCCGCCCGCCGGCCCGCCGGCGCGGTGGACATCACGCTGCCCGGCCGGGCCCCGCGCCTCGGGCACCGTCATCCGCTGAGCCTCGTCCGCGAAGAGGTGCAGCAGATCTTCACCCGGCTCGGCTACCAGGTGCTCGAAGGCCCCGAGTTCGAGGACGACTGGCACAATTTCGAAGCGCTGAACATGCCGGCGGAGCACCCGGCGCGCGACATGCAGGACACGTTGTACCTGGCGACACCGTCGTCCGCCGTGCCGCTCGCTCCGTGGGCCGCCCCGACGGCGCCGCGGGCCAGGGCGCCGCAGCCCCTCACGCTCCTGCGGACGCATACGTCCGCGATGCAGATCCGCTACATGGAGCAGCACGATCCCCCCGTGCGCCTCGTGGCGATCGGCCCCGTCTATCGCCGCGACAACCTGGACCTCACGCACACGCCGATGTTCCACCAGTGCGAGGGCCTGGTCGTGGGCCGCGGCATCACGCTCGCCCACCTGAAGGGCACGCTGCTCGCCATGGCCGAAGCGCTGTTCGGCGCGGGCACGAACGTCCGGTTCCGTCCCAGCTTCTTCCCGTACACCGAGCCGAGCGCCGAGGTCGACGTCGCGTGCATCCGCTGCGGCGGCGCGGGCTGTGCCGTGTGCAAGCACACCGGGTGGCTCGAGATCCTCGGGAGCGGCATGGTGCACCCGGCGGTCTTCGAAGCCGTCGGCTACGACCCCGACGAGGTCACGGGCTTCGCCTTCGGCATGGGCATCGAGCGCGTGGCGATGCTGAAGTGGGACGTGGGCGACATCCGCCTCTTCTACGAGAACGATCTGCGCTTCCTGGAGCAGTTCTCGCGATGAAGGTCCTCTACTCCTGGCTGAAGGACTTCGTCGACGTGCCGGATGGCCCGGCCGAGGTCGGCCGCCGCCTGTCGCTGCGCGGCCTGGCCCTCGAGGGCCTCGACCCGGTCGCTCCCGGGGACATGCCACCGGGCACGGCCGCCGTGGCGGACGACGCCGTCCTCGACTTCGACGTCACCGCCAACCGTCCCGACTGCCTCTCGGTCATCGGCATCGCGCGCGAGGTCGCGACGGTCTACGGCGTCCCCTTGCGCGTCCCTGACGCCGCGCGCGGGGACCATCTGCGCCTCGCCGCGCTCACGCCGGTCGATCGCGCCAGCATCGGCGTCCGCCTCGACGCGCCGGATCTCTGCCCCCGGTTCGCGGGAGCCGCGGCGGCCGTCCGCGTGGCCCCCTCGCCCGCGTGGGTGCAGCGGCGCCTGCAGGCGCTGGGCGTCCGCCCCATCAGCAACATCGTCGACGTCACGAACTACGTGATGCTCGAGATGGGCCAGCCGATGCACGCCTTCGACGAAGCGCGGCTCGCCGGCGGCCAGATCGTCGTGCGCCAGGCGCGCGCCGGCGAGACGCTGGTCACGCTGGACGGCAAGACCCGCACGCTCGCTCCGCCGCAACTGGTCGTCGCCGACGCCGAGCGTGCCGTCGCCGTCGGCGGCGTGATGGGTGGCCTCGACTCCGAGGTCACGGACGGGACCGCGCGCATCGTGCTCGAAGCCGCGTGGTGGCACCCGCGATCGATTCGCGCGACGAGCAAGGCGCTGGGCCTCAAGACCGAAGCGTCGACACGGTTCGAGCGCGGCGCCGACCGCACCCTGCAGGCCCGGGCGACGGCGCGCGCGTGCGCGCTGCTCGAGATCCTCGGCGCCGGTACGGCCGACGGCACGCTGGTGGACGCCGTCGCCGCGCCGTTCGTGCCGGCGGTCGTCCCCCTGGCGCACGCCCACGTCGAGGGCCTGCTCGGCATGGCGGTGCCGCCTGCCGAGGTCACGCGCATCCTCGTGGCGCTCGGCTTCCAGGTCGAGGCGGCCTCGGACGGTGCCGGCCGGTGGCGCGTGACCGTGCCGGGCTGGAGGCCGGACATCGCCCGCCCGCAGGATCTGGTCGAAGAAGTCGGCCGCCACCACGGCTTCGAGCACCTGCCGGCCACCTTCCCGCCGGTCCATCAGGCGCCGCCGCCCTCCGACCCGCGCATCGCGCGCGACGCGGCGGCCCGGCGGGCCATGCTGGCCATGGGCTTCTCCGAAGCCATCAGCTTCGCGTTCGTCGAAGCCGCCGCGGCCGCACCGTTCGCGGGCGCCACGCCGCCGCTGGCCCTCGCGAACCCGCTATCGGAGACGTTCGCCGTGATGCGGCCGAGCGTGCTGCCTGGCGTCGTGGACGCGATCAGCCACAACCGCCGCCACGGCCGGCGCGACGTGCGGCTGTTCGAGATCGCGACGGCGTTCACGGACCACGGCGAGCGTCGCGCGCTTGCCGCGGCATGGACGGGCGAGGCCGCCGGCGATCACTGGAGCGGCGGACGGCGCGAGGTGGACTTCTTCGACGTGAAAGGCGCCGTCGAGAACGTCGGTGCCGCGCTGGGCGTGAGGCTCGACGTCGGCCCGGTCGCGCACCCGGCGCTCGTCGACGGCCGAGGCGCGAGCGTGACCGCAGGCGATCGGCCGGTGGGCCTGTGCGGCCAGCTCTCGCCGGACGTGGCGGCCGCCCGCGAGATCCCGCGCGACCCGGTCTACGTGCTCGAGCTCGACCTGGATGCCATCGCGGCGACGACGCCGTCGGGCCCCGCGCGCGTCGCACCGCTGCCACGCTTCCCCGCCAGCGCGCGGGACGTGTCGCTGCTGGTCGACGACGCCTTGTCGGCGGCGGCGGTTCGTGACACGATCCGACGCGCCGCGCCGACGACGCTCGTATCCGTACGGGAGTTCGATCGGTACCAGGGGCGCGGCATCCCGGCCGGCAAGGTGAGCGTGTCGTTGCGCCTGACGTTCCAGGCGCCCGATCGCACCCTGACGGACGAGGAAGTCGGGTCGGCGACGGCGGCGGCGATCGCGGCGGTGCAGGCCGCCTTCGGCGCCGAGCAACGGTAGCGGGGGCGGGAGACCAGCATGGTGAAGTCGGTGGGCGTGGGGGTGGAGCCGTTCGATCGGCTCGAAGAGAAGATCAAGCTGCTCGTGAGCACCATCGCGCGCCTGAAGGGCGAGCACTCGAAGCTCACCGAGGAGAACGGCCGGCTCCAGCGCGAGGTCGCCGCCTTGCAGGAGCGCGCCAGTCAGGCCGAGGTGACGGGCTCCGAGGTGACCGCCCTGAAGGAAGAGCGCGACCTCATCCGCTCCCGAGTCACCGAAATACTGGCGGAGCTCGACACGCTCAAGCTCTAGGAGCCGGCGAGATGGCCGAGCCGCGAGTCGTGCACGTCGAGGTCAACGGACAGCGCTACCCGATTCGCAGCGCACTCGATCCGGCGTACGTCCAGGAGCTGGCGGTCTACGTCGACCGCAAGCTTCGGATCGCGCACGAGTCGGCGCCCTCCAGCGACACGCTCGGGTTGGCCATCCTGGCCGCCCTGAACATCGCCGACGAGTACTTCCGCGCGCGCGATGCCCAGCAGCAGGTGGATGGCAGCGTGGCGGCCCGCGCCGGGGAGCTGGAACGCATGGTGGACCAGGCCTTGGACCTCGCCGACACGGACTGACCCTCCACCCGGCGCCGCGTCGCCCGCCTCTCGATCCCGGCTTTTCCAGAGCCGCCGGACCCGCTACTATTGATGGCCGCACATCTTCGGGCCGCACGTCCGCCCAGGGAGCTGGAATGACCTTCCGACGACTTTGCGCGTGGTCCTTCGCCCTCGCCGCCCCGGTCCTGGCGTCGGGCGCCATCGTCCGGGCCGCCGCCGAGAGCCAGGCCCCCGCGGGCCCGCAAGCCGAAGTCACCTACAGCAAGGACATCGCGCCCATCCTCCAGCGCAGCTGCGAGAACTGCCACCGCGCCGGGGGCGTGGCGCCCATGGCCCTGCAGACGTACGAACAGGTCCGCCCCTGGGCCCGGTCGATCAAGGCCCGCACCGGCATCGGCCCGCACGCCGGCGTGATGCCGCCCTGGTACGTCGAGAAGGACCTGGGCATCCAGGAGTTCAAGAACGACCCGTCGCTCAGCGACGCGGAAGTCGCCCTCATCGCGCGCTGGGCCGACAGCGGCGCCCCGCGCGGCAACCCCGCCGACGCGCCGGCCCCCAGGACCTGGAACGACGACGCGTCCTGGCAGATCGGCACGCCCGATCTCGTCGTGCGCACGGCCGACATCACCGTCAAGGGCGACGCGCCGGACTGGTGGGGCGAGATTCCGCCGTCGGCGACGGGCCTGACCGAGGATCGCTACGTGGCGGCCCTCGAAGTGCGCGAGGTCAACGACGTCCCCTCGGCCGGCAACGGCCGCGACACGGTCGGCGGGCGCTACGTGTTCCACCACATGATCTGGACGACGACCGTGGTCGACGGCGCCCAGGCCAGCGACGCCGCGCCCGCCCAGGGCCAGAGCTCCACGTTCTGGCCGGTGCACGAAGTGGGCCGCGGACCGGATTTCTTCGATCCGAAGTCGGCGCGGCTCCTCAAGGCGGGGTCGTCGGTGGTGTCCGACTCGGTGCACCTGCACTCGAACGGCCGCGACACCCAGGCGCACCTCGAGATCGGCTTCAAGTTCATGCCGAAGGGCTACAAGCCCGAGTACCGCATGTCGACCCTCAATCTCGGCAACGGCGTGGACATCGACATCCGCGGCATGGACGCCAACCAGCAGCTCAACGCCTATGCCGTGCTCACCGAGCACACGAAGATCCTGTCCTTCGAGCCGCACCTCCACGCCCCCGGCTCGCGCATGTGCCTCGAAGCGTCGTGGGGCTACACGGTCGAGACCATCAACTGCGTCGGCTACGACCACAACTGGGTGCGCGGCTACGACTACGACGACGACCACGCGCCCCTGCTGCCGAAGGGCACGGTGCTGCACATCGTCGGCTACATGAACAACTCGCCCTCCAACAAGAACGTGCCCGATCCGCGCAACTGGCAAGGGTCGGGCAACCGCTCGGTGGCGAACATGTTCATCGACCTCGGCAATCGGGTCTCGCTGACCGACGAGCAGTTCCTGGCGGAGATGAAGGCGCGGAAGGAGAAGCTGGGCCTCACGCGCAACTCGGTCATGATCGGGTGCCCGCTGTGCAACCTGGATCTGCCCGACGCGATGCCGGCGCCGCCCTCGGCGGCGCCCACGGCGCGCAACCCGCGCCAGCAGCAGGACGAGCGGCGCTGACGCCCGTCCGGGGAGCCGGATCTCGATGACCCGATCACTCGCAGTCGTGCTGGCCGGCGTGCTGGCCAGCACGGCGAACGTGGCCACGGCCCAGAACCTCACCTACTCGCGGGGCCAGACCGTCTCGCCGGCCTATGAAGGGTGGGAGGAAGACTCCGCCGGGCGCAAGTTCTTCGTGTTCGGCTACATGAACCGGAACTGGGAAGAGGAAGTCGACGTCCCCGTGGGTCCCGACAACCGGTTCATGACCGGCGCCGCCGACCAGGGACAGCCCACGCACTTCCTGCCGCGCCGCAACCGGTTCATCTTCAGGGTGCCGGTGCCGCCGGGCTTCGGTGAGAAGGACGAGCTCGTCTGGTCGCTGACCACCCGGGGCAAGACGGAAGTTGCCTACGCCAGCCTTCGGGCGGACTACAAGATCGACGACATGGTGAAGGCGTCGGAGACCGGCGCCCTCGGCGCGGGGAGCAGCAGCCCGGAAGTGCGCAGCAACACGCCGCCGGTGCTCGAAGTGCAGGGACCGCGTCGCCTCGAGGTGAAGGTCGGCGAGGCCGTTCCGCTGGTGGTCACCGTGCACGACGACGGCATTCCGCGTGCGCGCGGCATCGGCGCCGGGGCGGCCGTGGAGAACACGGGATCGACCCTGGCCCGCTCCGCCGCTGGCGATCCCTCGGCCATCGCCGCGGCGCGCGCGCGGCGCCTCTTCCAGCCGCCGGCCCGCGTCACCGTGGGCAAGAACGTCGGGCTGTACGTGGGGTGGCACATCTACCGCGGCACGGGCGCCGTCACCTTCGATCAGGATCAGATCACGACCTGGGAAGACACGCGCACCGGCGGCAACTCGCCGTGGGCCCCGCACTGGGTGGCCCCGGAGCTGCCGCCCGACGGCAAGGTCACGGTGCACGCCACGTTCAGCACGCCGGGCGAATACGTGCTGCGCGCGCGCGCCGACGACGGGGCGTTGACGGCGGACCAGCAGATCACGATCGTGGTCAAGCCCTGAGGCGACTCTGTGCTTGACCGCGCGCCGGCAGCCCCCTAAGATCGCAGTGTTCCTGCTGTGCTCGTGATGGAACTTGGAGGCTCGTCTGAGCCAATGTTCCTTCCAAGCGAGCCGCGTCCGCCCCGTGGTGTGCATGCCTCCGTCGTGAGGAAGCCTGAAGCGTGGCGTTTCAGCGGCTCCACCTGCTAACGCAGGTTCAGCGGTCCTCCCCACACGGCACGGCGGGGCCCTATTCGCCTCGCGCCCGGACTTCGCGGTCGGGCAAGGAGGCAGCTCGTGACGGCAGCGACGGTCGGTGAGCGCGGCGAACACGCCCTGATTGAGTGGCTGCGCGGGCGCCTCGCCGGCGCGGCGTCGGACGTCGTGGTCGGCATCGGCGACGACGCCGCGGTCCTCGCGCCGGAACCGCGAACCCTCCTGGTCCAGACCACCGACGCCCTCGTCGACGGCGTGCATGTGGCCCGGCGCCTGATGCCGCCTCACGACATCGGCCGGCGAGCCGTTGCCGTCAATCTCAGCGATCTCGCGGCCATGGCCGCGCGTCCGGCCTGGGTGCTCCTGTCGCTCGTCCTGCCCGACGACCTCCCCGTGGCGGCCTTCGAGGCGCTGGTGGACGGCGCGGCCGACGAGGCCCGGCGCGCGGGTGCGACGATCGTCGGTGGCAACATCACGCGCACACCGGGCCCGCTGGTCGTGAGCGTCACGGCGACGGGCCACGTGCGGCGACGCCGGCTCCTCCGCCGGGACACGGTGCGGCCCGGAGACGAGCTGTGGCTCACCGGCTCCATCGGCGGGGCCGCCGCCGGGCTCGCGATGCTCGAGGCCGGCGGCGTGGCCGATGCCTCGTGCGTCGCCCGCTTCAGGACGCCCACGCCGCGGCTCCGCGAGGCGCGGGCTCTCGCGCGGGAGGGCGCCGCGCGCGCCGCGGTCGATCTGAGCGATGGGCTCGCCGACGCCGTCCGCCAGCTGGCGGCGGCCTCCGGCGTGGGCGCCATGGTGGACGCGGCGGCGCTGCCGATCGAGCCCGCCGCCCGGCAGTGGTTCACGGCTCGCGGCGAGGCGCCGGTGGGCCGGGCGATCGGCGCCAGCGACGACTACGAACTGCTGGTCGCGGTGCCGCCGAAGGCGGGCGGGCGGCTGCGCGCGGCCCGGGCCGCGTTCGCCACGCCGCTCACACGGGTCGGCGTGGCCACGGCGGCGCCCGACTGCGTCCTCGTGACCGACGGCCGTCCCGAGCCATTGCCCTCCGGCTACGAGCACTTCGCGAGGCCCTGATGCGCGGGATCCTGACGGGCCGGCGAATGCTCGCGGTGGGCCTGGGCGGGCTGCTGGTGCTGGCGGTGTTCACGACGCGCACGCGCGATTCGATGGAGGAAGCGTTCGACGCGCGGGGGCGACCACGCCTCGGCACCCCGATTCGCTTCGACGCCACCGCGTACTGCAAGGGAGAGACGACCGCCGCCGGCGTGGCGGTGCGAACCGGGATCGCGGCCGCCGATCCCACGATCCTGCCCCTGGGCTCGGTGGTGCGCGTCGAGACCGACGCGACGGCGTTCAACGGCATCTGGACCGTGCTCGACACCGGTCCCGAGATCAAGGGGCGGGAGCTGGACCTGTACGTCTGGAGTTGTAACGAGGCGCTCGCCTTCGGGCGCAGGAACGTGCGAACCACGATCCTGCGGCTGGGCTGGGATCCGGCGAGCAGCGCGCCCAACCGGGCCGAGGGGCTGCTACCCAGACGCGGACAGCCACCGCCGACGCCCGCCGCGCCGCCACCGTCCGGACAGTAGCTGTTCCCGACAGGCGTGTGGCCGCCGGCCCGCTCGCGCCGGCGCCCGGACGCGTGTCCGAGAAAACCGACCGTCGGATTTCAGCCTTTGCTATCATCCAACCCCTATGCACGCGTTGTACATCGTCCTGCCGGCCCTCTGCATTCTGGCCATCGCGTATCGGTACTACAGCGCGTTCATCGCCTCGAAGATCTGGGCGCTGGACGACAGCCGGCAGACCCCGGCGCACGCGAATTACGACGGCGCCAACTTCTATCCCACGTCCAAGTGGGTGCTCTTCGGGCACCACTTCGCCGCGATCACGGGCGCCGGACCGCTCGTCGGCCCGATGCTGGCCGCGCAGTTCGGCTGGGCGCCTGGGTTCATCTGGCTGGTCGCCGGCGTGTGCCTGGCCGGCGCCGTGCACGATTCGATGATTCTGTGGGCCTCGACGCGGCGCGGCGCCAAGTCGATGGCCGACCTCGTGAAGATCGAGATTGGTCCGGTGGCCGGCGCGGCGGGGACGGTCGCCATCCTGGCCATCCTGATCATCGCCATGGCCGGCCTGGGCATCGTCGTCGTCAACGCCCTCGCCGACAGCGCCTGGGGCACGTTCACCATCGCCGCCACGATCCCGATCGGGATGTTCATGGGCCTGTGGATGTACGTGTGGCGCAAGGGCCGCGTGGCCGAGGCGACCGTCATCGGCGTCATCGCGATGCTCCTCGCCGTGGTCGGCGGCGAGCCCCTGAACGATCCGAACTCGTGGCTGGGCAGCCTGTTCCACCTGTCGCGGTCGCAGCTCGTCTTCGCCCTCTGCATCTACGGGTTCCTGGCGTCGGTACTGCCCGTGTGGCTGCTGCTCGCGCCCCGCGGATACCTCAGCTCGTTCACCAAGATCGGCACGATCGCCCTGCTCGCGGCCGGCGTGATGATCGTCAACCCCGAGCTCAAGATGCCGGCCCTCACGCAGTTCGCGGGCGGCGGCGGTCCCATCATCCCCGGACCGCTCTTCCCCTTCTGCTTCGTGACGATCGCCTGCGGCGCGATCTCGGGCTTCCACGCCCTCATCAGCTCCGGCACGACGTCGAAGATGATCGACAAGGAATCGGACATCCGGCCGATCGGCTACGGCGCGATGCTGGTCGAAGGCGTGGTGGGGATCATGGCCCTCATCGCCGCCACCGCGATGCCTCCCGGCGACTACTTCGCCATCAACGTGCCGCCCGCCGTCTACCAGAACCTCACCTTCGAGGGCCAGCAGCTGCAGCACGTGGATCTCGAGACGATCGAGGCGCAGGTCGGCGAGCAGGTGGAGGGGCGCACGGGCGGCGCGGTGTCGCTGGCGGTCGGCATGGCCGTGATCTTCTCGGCGCTGCCCGGCATGAACGGCCTGCTCGCGTACTGGTACCACTTCGCGATCATGTTCGAGGCGCTGTTCATCCTGACGACGATCGACTCCGGCACACGCGTTGGACGCTTCCTGCTCCAGGACGCGTTGGGCAAGGTCCACGCGCCCTTCGGACGCCCGGACTGGATGCCGGGGGCGCTCATCTCGACCGCGCTGCTGGTGGCCGCGTGGGGGTACTTCATCTACACAGGCCAGATCGACACCATCTGGCCGATGTTCGGCGTGTCGAACCAGCTGCTGGGGTGCGTGGCGCTGGCCGTCGCCACGACCGTCCTCATCGCCCAGGGCAAGGCGCGCTACACCTGGGTGACCATCGCGCCGCTCCTGTTCCTGGCCACCAACACGATCTACGGCGGCTACCTGAGCATCCGGGACAACTTCTGGCCGAAGACCCTGAGCCCCGTGTCGACGGTCGCGACGCAGGGCTACGTGCTGACGATCTGCACGGCCATCATGATGATCCTGGCCGTCGTGATCCTCGTCTCGGCCGTCGCCAAGTGGTCGAGCCTGCTGTCGAACGGCCGGGACCCGGTGCCCGCCGAGAGCTAGTCCGTCCGGGGCGCCTCCCCCGCGCCCCTGGGCTGGCCCCCGGCCGGCCCCTGTAGTGCCAGGCACCAGCCGCCGATACTTCACGTACTGGCGTTTGGCAGCGCACCTCCCCGCGGCCAGGCCGTTCGCCAATCGTCCGTCGCCAGCCAAGGGGTCGCACCGCATGCCGCAGTTTCGCTCGCTCTTCGTCGCGCTCGCCGTCCTGGCGGGCGTCACCGCCGTCGCCACGCCGGCGCTGGCCCAGTTCTCACCGCGCGGCTCGGGGGTGGTCGGCGAGGACTACCACGTCGAGCTGTCCTACAACTTCTGGGGCCCCACGCCCGACATCATCGTCAACAGCGAGGCGCTCGGCATTCCGGGCAGCGACGTGGACCTCGTGCAGGATCTCGGCATCGAGAAGAAGACCCTGAAGGACCTGCGCATCGTGCTCCGGCCGGCGAAGAAGCACCGCTTCCGGATCAACTACCTGCCGCTGGACTACAGCGCGGAGACCGTGCTGGAACGCGAGTTCGTGTTCAACGGCCTGCGCTACCGCCCCGGGCTGCCGGTGTCCACGACGGCGCAGTTCAAGACGTGGCGTTTCGGCTACGAGTACGACTTCCTCTACCGCGAACGCGGCTTCCTCGGCGTCATCTTCGACGCCAAGTACACGGACGCGAACGTCGGCCTCAACAGCCCGCTCGGCGACGAGTTCTCCAAGGCCATCGGCGCCCTGCCGACGATCGGCCTCGTGGCCCGGGTCTACGCCGCCTCGAACGTGGCCCTGAACGGCGAGATCACGTATTTCAAGCTGCCCGACAGCGCCATCGAGGACACACAGGGGCGCTACAAGGACTTCGACGTCTCGGCCACCTACAACCCCCACAAGAACGTCGGCGTGCAGCTGGGTCTCCGGAGCATCGACCTCTCCTATCAGGTGAAGCTCGATGCCGGCACGCTGGTGATGCGCAGCGTCTACTTCGGCGGCACGCTGCGCTTCTGACCGGCATCCGGCGCGGCCGGCGTCAGCCCGGCCACGTCACGAAGACGCCCAGGACGCGGACGTCACCGCTTCCGGGATCGCTTTCGCTCGGGCGGAACCCGGTGCGGCTCGTGACGCGCAGCACCGCCGGCGCCAGGGCGTCCGGCGGCAGCGGCACCTCGGCCTCGCCACCGGGCAGGAGCGATACGTGCCTCCGCCATCCGCCGGCGGCGAGATCCACGTCATTGGCGACGGGACCGGCCTTGAGCCGCAGCACCGGGGGGACACCGTCGTCCACGGTGGCCAGGAACGAGGTGGTGCGGCCTCCGCGCACCCAGAGCGCGCCCGGCTCGAAGAAGGCGTTGTCGTCGAGCGCGTAGAGCGCGACGCGGCCGAAGCGGGCGGCGCGCGCGGCCCAGCGGACGCCCCCACGGGGCGCCAGCGTGCGCGGCCGAAGCGCGAGACGGCGGACCGCCGCACGGGCGGTGTCATCGCCGGCGATGGACACCGAATGCACGTCGGCCGGCAGGTTCAGGACCAATCCGGTGAAGCCCGCGGGCCGGCCGGCGAGCGGCCAGGACTCGAGCGGAAGGTCCTGGCGCCCGATCCGAACCGTGAGCGCGCCCTCCAGCGCGGCCGTCCCCTCGGCGAAGACGTCGTAGCTGCCGGCCGGCACCTCGGGCAGGTACAACAGCGGCTGTGGGCCCTGCCGTATCCCTCCGCGAACCTTGGAGGACAGGGCGAGCCGGCGGGTCGCGTCGTCGAGCGAGGTGGCGCGCGTTGGCGCGAGCTGCAGGGCCACGGTTCCCGGAGCCGTCGAGCGGCGCTCGAGCCACGTCAGTTGCGAGGTCGGCGGCGTCACGATCGCGGACGCGTGTCCGGCCCAGACCACGGTCGAGGCGGTCATGACGACGAGCGGCGCCGCGAGCCACGCGATCGCGGGCGCGAACGCGCGGAGCCTGGCGCCGACGGCCGCGCGGACCACCACCGCGGTGACGAGACCGATCGCGATCGCCCACACCATCGCGTCGCCGAGCGCCGCGCCGGCCCCATCCCGGTGGACACTCGGCGCGGCCAGCGTGAGATCCACCGTCGGGCTCAGCCAGTCGAGGAGCAGGTCGTGGCCGTCCCGGCCGTTGTAGATGAAGGCGCCGCGGTCGATACCGACCAGGGCCGCCGTGATCGCGGCCGACACGCCGCCCAGCGCGGCGATGCCGGCCTTGAGCACGGCGCCGCCGGCCACCCAGGTCGCGGCGAGCGGGACGACGAGCATCGGCAGGATCGCCGCGGCGAAGCGGGCGGGCGCCGAGTAGCCGCCCCACCACATCGGGTAGCTGGCAGCGAGGGTCAGGTAGAGGCCGGCCGTCACGCCAATCTCGGCGGCGAGACGCGGCCGCCGCCAGGCGAGCACGCCGAGCCCGGCCAGCGCCGCCACGAGCACGGGGGCGTTCGACGCCAGGCCGAACTGCTGGTCCACGAGCAGGCCGGCCAGCCCCGTCGGCACGAACGACAGGCCGCCCTCGGGCCTGGCCCCATACGGCGCCGCGGGGTTCGGCGTGCCGTAGATCAGCCAGAAGTACGAGAGCCACGCCGTGGCGGACACGACGGGAACGGCCAGGAACCGCCACATGGCGGCCTTCCACCCCGAGTGGCGTGCGAGACGAAGGACGAGCGCAACACCGAGCACGCCGGCGACGATGGCGAGGCGCGTGTGGAGCCACGGCAACAGGGCCAGCGCGCCGCCGATCGCGAGCCATCCCCACCGAGGAAGCGTGACCCCGCGCTCCAGCGCCACGAGGCCGAAGACGCCGGCCATCGCCATCGCGCCGCCCAGGCCATCGGGGTAGAGCATGAAGCCGTGCAGGGCCACCGGCGCCGACGCACCCACGGCGAGGGTCGCCGCCCACGCGGCGCCAGCCGAGTCCGTCAAGAGGTGAGCCGCCCGCCAGGCGAGCGCCAGTCCCAGCGCGACCAGCGCGATCACGGTCGCCACCGCGCCGGCGTAGCCCGCCGCGGCAAACGCCGGCAGCACCAGGATCGACACGCCGGGGGCGTGGATCGAGTAGATCTGGCGGTTCGTGCCGCGCCGCATGAAGTCTGGCCGGAGCACGCCGTCGAAGTACGCCAGGTACTGGCCGTCGCGATGGTTGTTCTCGATCTGGAAGTCGGCGTCGTGGAGGAGAGACTGCGTGATGACGAGGTAATGCGGCTCGTCGCCCGCGGGCACGCGCGGGCGCGCCACCTGCCAGGCGGCGCCGTAGGCGGCCGCCGCGAGCAGCGCGACGGCCCAGGGCGCACGCCGCGGATCCCGCCATGCGCCGGAGCCCGCCGAACGGGAGAGACGGCCCTGAACGGCGGGCCACGCCAGCCCACCGAGGGCCGCCAGCCACACGGGCACTTCAAGGACGCCGTCCCAGGGCATGAACGCCGCGGGGACGTGCAATGGCAGCCACGGCAGCCAGAGGACGCCCAGCAGCGCGAGCGGGGCCCAGCGCTCGACGCGCGGCAACGCCGTGGCGCCAGCCACCGCGCCGGCGCCGGCCAGCGCCGCCAGCCACGTCCACGGCGGCAGCGCGGCGACGCGGGTCATGCGCGCCGCGTCGACGACGGCGAGCGTCCCCATCGAGAGCCAGGCCGTGACGCCGACCGCTCCGCCGATCGCGATCGGCGCGAGCCCCCGGGCGCCCCTGCCGGCGGACCCGGTCATGCGGACTTCCTCGCCAGCGCAATGGCGGAACTGCCGAACGGCAGATCCATCAGCGGCAGCACCCAGGACTCCAGGGTGAGCGCGGCCGTGAGCGCCGCGTTGACGGGCGCCATCGGCACCGCGATCTCGGCCTCGTTCACCTCCGGCGATCGGCCCGCCCGCCGCCGCTGTACCGCCCGGACCGCGAAGAGGAGTGGAAAGAGCGTGGCGTGCGTGTAGGACGTCCGCTCCACGTGGAAACCGGCACGCTCGAACCTGGACGCCAGCATGGCCCGGGTGTAGCGCCGCACCTCCTGGCTGAGCGCGCCGTGGCCGCCGCGCAGCGACTCGAACGCGGCCACCGTCACCAGCGCCGCACCGCCCGGCTTGAGCACACGCGCCATCTCGCGGAGCGCCTGGGCTTCCACCTCGTCGGGCAACGCGTAGAGCACGTCGAACGACGTGACCACGTCGAAGGCGGCGTCGGGGAACGGCATGCTGTCGATGCTCGCCCGGGACACGCGTCGTTCGCCTCGTGCCCGGGCGAACTCGAGCCCCCGGGCGGTCAGGTCGAAGCCGTAGGCGGTGCCGTGCCGCGCCAGGAGCGGCAGGTTCACGCCGGTGCCGCAGCCGCAGTCGAGCAGCCGGAGTCCGGTGCGATGGAGGGCGGCCTCGGCCAGCCACGGGGTCACGAACCGACGGAACCCCCGAAACCAGAAATGCGTGCGCTCAGCGCGGGAGGTGAGCTCGAGCAGGCGGTCCATGCGGACGAACCACCGCGGGCCGCCCGGTGGCGGCGCCATGGTACCATACGGGCTCCATGCTCCCTCGTGGGCTCGGCGAGGCCGCGGCGGTCGTCGCCGGCGCGCTTCTGCTGACGGCAGCCCTCACCTACCCCCTCGTTCCCAAGCTCGATCGCGTCGGACGCCTGAACACGGACGACGGGCGGATGAGCATCTGGAACGTCGCCTGGGTGGCCGACACGCTCATCGTCCAGCCGTCGAAGCTCTACGACGCCAACATCTTCTACCCGGCCAAGCGGACGCTCGCGTATTCCGAGGCGAACATCGGCGCGGGGCTGCTGGCGGTGCCCGCCTGGGGGCTCACGGGCAATCCCTACCTGGCCCACAACACGGTGGTGCTCTTCGCCTTCGTCGCCGCCGCCGCAGGCGCCTACTACCTGGTGCGCTACCTGTCCGGCAGCCGCGAGGCAGCCGCCGTCGCCGCCGTGCTCTTCGCCTTCTGCCCTTATATCTACGCGCGCACCGCCCACATCCAGCTCCTCCTGACCTTCGGCCTGCCCTTCTCGCTGCTGGCGTTCCATCGGCTGGTCGACAGGCTCACGCCGGGACGGGCTGTCACGCTGGGGCTGGTGCTCTTCGCCCAGGCGCTCTCGTGCGCCTACTACGGCATCTTCGCGGCGCTGATGCTGGGCCTGGCGACGATCGTCTTCGGCATATCGCGCGGCCTGTGGCGCAGCCCCCGCTACTGGGCCCACGTCGGGCTCGCGGCCGGAATCGCCCTCGGGCTGACGGCGCCGTTCTTCCTGCCCTACCTGAGCGTGCAGCGCGAAGGCTTCACGCGCACGCTGGACGACGCCCGGATGTACAGCGCCAACGGCGGCGCGTGGCTGGCCTCGTCGGCATGGGCGCACCGGTGGTGGCTGCCGTCGATTGCGGGCTTCTCGGAGGTCCTCTTCCCCGGCATCCTCGCCACCGTCGTGGGCATCGCCGGCGCGGCCCGCGTACTCGCCCGCCCGTCGACGGCCGGCCCGGCGGGGCTCCGGCGCGACGTGGGCGCGTTCTACGTCCTGGTGGCGCTCCTCGCCTTCTGGGCGTCGCTCGGGCCCGACGCCGGCCTGTATCGCTGGCTGTTCGACACGCTGCCGATCTTCTCGTTCCTCAGGGCGCCGGCGCGCATGGGGCTCATGACGACGCTCGCCCTCGCGGTGCTGACGAGCGCGCTGCTCGCGCCCTGGTTCCGACGGACGGCGCGCGGCTGGGCGTGGGCCGCGGCGCTGCTGGTCGTCGCGGCCGCCGAACTCAACGCCGCGCCGCTCACGGCGCAGCGCGAAGCGCCGCCCGTGCCCGAGGCCTACCGGACACTCGCGCGGCTGCCGCGCGGGCCGCTGGCGGAGTTCCCCTACTTCTTCGAGCGCTCGGACTTCCCCCGGCACGCGGAGTACATGTTGGGCTCCACCGTCCACTGGATGCCCCTCATCAACGGCTATTCCGACTACATCCCGCAGTGGTGGCGGGACACGGTCCGGCCGCTCAGCTCCTTCCCGACGCGCGAGAGCTTCGCCATCCTCGGCAAGCTCGGCGCGCGCTATGTCGTGTTCCACCTGCGCGGCTACAGCCGGCGCAGCCGCGACCGCCTCGTCGAACGCCTGACGACCTACCGGCAGTTCCTGCGACCGCTCGTGCAACAGGACGACGTGTGGCTCTACGAAATCGTCGACTGGCCCAACTAGCGCTGTTCCTGGCCCTCGCCGTCGTCCATACCTGGCCGCTGGCAGCGGGCCTGTCCACCTGGTCGCGGATGGACAACGCCGACACGGCCCTGAACGCGTGGATCCTCGCATGGGTCGCGCACCAGCTGCCCATCGCGCCCCTGCACCTCTTCGACGCCAACATCTTCTATCCCGAGCCCCGCACGCTGGCCTTCTCGGAGCACATGGTGGTCCAGGGCGTGATGAGCATGCCCTTCTTCGCGCTGGGCCTGTCGGCCGTGACCGTGTACAACCTCCTGGCGATGCTCGGGTTCGCCACGAGCGGCGTCGCGATGGCGATCGTCGTCGAGCGGTGGACCGGCAGTCCGCGCGCGGGCGTGGTCGCCGGCATGGCGTACGCGTTCAACGCCCACACCCTCGTACGCTTCGGCCACATGCAGGCGCTCCACGTCCAGTTCCTGCCGTTCGCCCTCGCCGCCTTCCACGATCTGGCCGACCGACCCGCCTGGCGTACGGCCTGGCGCATGGCCGCAGCGACGGCGCTCCAGGCGCTCACGTCGAACTACCTGCTGGTGATGACGGGCGTGGCCATGGCCGCCAGCGCGGCCGCGCGGCCGGCGGCGTGGCTGGGGCCGCAGGGCCGGCGGCGCCTCGTCATGACGATCGCGGCCGCGGCGGCGGCCAGCGCGGTGCTCGTGCCGTTCCTGCTCCCCTACTACTTCGCGCGGGAGCAGCAGGGGCTGACGCGGCCCTTCGACGAAGTGGCCTACTACTCCGGCCGGTGGCGCGACTACCTCGCGACGGGCGGCCGCCTGCACTATGCCCTCTGGAGCCACCGGTGGTTCGACGGCGCCACGCCGCTCTTCCCCGGCATCGCGGTCCTGCTGTTGGCTGGCCATGCGCTGGCCTCGCGTGACACCTGGCGGGATGGGCGGGCCCGCGCGATGGTGGTCATCGGCGCGGTGGGGCTGGCGCTGTCGTTTGGCGCGTCGCTCCCCGGCTACCACTGGCTGTACGACCACGTGACGATCCTGCAGGGCATCCGGGCCGCCGTGCGTTTCGGGTGGCTGTGGCTGCTGGCGCTCGCGGTGCTCGCGGGGCTGGGCCTCGCGCGGCTGGAACGCCGCCACCCACGCCATGCACGCGCGCTGGCGATCGCCGCCGGCCTGGCCGTCACCATCGAGGCGGCGCGCACGCCCGTGCCCTACACGCGCTTCGAGGGCATCCCGGCCATCTACACCCACGTCGCGGCGCTGGTGGATCCCGTGCTCGTGGAGGTCCCGTTTCCCGACCCGGGGGTCATCCAGCAGAATGGCCCCTACGTGCTGGCGTCGACCACCCACTTCCACGACATGCTGAACGGCTACAGCGGCTTCATGCCCGCCAGCTACGCCCTGCACGCCGCCGTCGCACGGCGACTGCCGTCGGCCTCCGCGGTCGAGGAGCTGGCACTGCTGGGGGCGACCCACCTCGTCGTGCACGGCCGGCTCGTCGGCGAGGCCGCGATGGCCCAGCTGGAGGAGACGGGTCGCGTCCGGCGGCTCGCCGTCGAAGGCGACGACCGCCTCTACGCCATCGTCATGCCCCCGCCATGACGCGGCGGTCAACGGCGGCGCTCGCCATCTCCATCCTGCTCGCCGTCGGCCACACCTGGCCCCTCGCCACCGATCTCGGCGGCCTGTCGCGGCACGACAACGCCGACACCACGCTGAACACCTGGGCGCTCGCGTGGATCGCCCACGCGCTGCCCAGCCAGCCGCTTGGCGTCTTCGACGCCCCCATCTTCCATCCGGAGAAGCGCACGCTCGCGTACTCGGAGCCGCTGCTGGTCCCGGGGCTGGCCGCGGTGCCGTTGCGGGCGGCCGGTCTCTCGGCCACGGCCACTTACAACGTCGTGGTCCTCCTGGGCTTCTCCCTCAGCGCCTGGGCGATGTGGCGGCTCGTCGCGGCATGGACGGGCGACGAGGTGGCCGGAGCGGTGGCCGGCGCGGCGTTCGCGTTCAACGCCCATCTGCTGACGCGGTTCGCCCACGTCCAGGCGATCCACGCCGAGGCCGTGCCGATCGTGCTGCTCGGTCTCGACCGCCTGGTCACGCGCGGGCGCGTGCGGGACGGGCTGCTCCTCGGCCTCGGCCTGTGGCTCACCGGGCTGACGTCGATCTACCAGCTCGCCTTCGTGAGCGGCGCGACCGTGGCGGGGCTCGCCTTCCGGGCGGGCGAGTGGCGCGGCCGCGCCGCCACCACGCTCGCGTCTGCCAGCATCGGCGTCCTGGCCGCGCTCGCAGCGCTCGCGCCCGTCCTCTGGCAGTACTACGCGGTGAGCCGCGACCTCGGCGTGGAGCGATCGCTCGGCGAGTCCGCGGCGATGGCCGCGACGTGGCGGGACTACCTCGCCACGGGGGGACGCCTGCACTACGCCGCGTGGAGCCACGCGTTCTTCGACGGGTCGGCCGCGCTCTTCCCTGGAATCGCCGTGACCGGCCTCTCCCTCGTGGCGATCGCCCGCGCCGGGACGCAGCGCGGACGGGTCGTGATGCTCGTGGGCATCGCCGCGGTCGGGCTGGTGATGTCGCTGGGACCGGCGCTCCCCACCTACGAGTGGTTGTACGACGCCGTGCCGCTCATCCGCTCCATGCGCGCGCCCGCGCGCTGGGGCATCCTGGTGCTGACGGCCGCGGCCGCGCTGGCGGGCCTCGGCGTGGCCGCGCTGAGGCGGCAGCGCGCTTCGCGCGTGGCGGCGACGATCGGCCTGGCCGCGTTCGCGGCCGTGACCGCTGAAGCCTGGCGAGCGCCGATGGCGTTCACGCCGACGCCGCCGATCGCGCCCATCTACAACCGCCTGGCCGCGCTGCCCGACGCGGTCCTCGTCGAGTTCCCCACCTTCCCCAGCGCTCAGGCGAACCTGAACGCGCCGTACCTGCTGGCGCAGACGGTGCATTTCCATCCGATCGTCGCGGGCTACTCGGGCCTCACGCCCCCGGGCTTCGACGCGCGTCTCGCCGACCTGGCCACGCTGCCGGCCGAGGCCGCGCGGCGACAGCTCGTGGCGCTCGGCATCACCCACGTCGTGCTGCACCTGGATCTGCTGCGCGCGGTGGTGTCTCCGGCCGCATTGGACGCGCTCGACGAGGTGCCGTGGCTGGAGCCCGCGTTCGAGGACGCGCGGACGAGGGTCTATCGGGTGACGGCGGCCGCGGCCGCGCGGCGCTGAGGTCCTCGCCCGCGGTGGAGGAGGTTTCCGGGCGCGCTCAGGCGCCGGGCCGGTGCCGCGGCGCCGTCCGCGCGGGCGAGGCCGGGGCGGAACGTGGCGGGGCCGGCGTCGCCCGTGGAGCCGGCGGCGCTTCCGCGGACGCCGCCTGGGCGGCGTCGGGCGTCAGGATACCGCCGCCGTACAGGCGCCGGTAGTCGTCGGCCGTGCCCAGGATGCGCTTCACGTAGTTCTGGGTTTCGGGGAACGGGATGTCGTCGATCCACTCGTCCAGCGGCAGGCCCGGCCGCTCCGCGCGCCACCGGACCACCCGGTGCGCGCCGGCGTTGTAGCCGGCCAGGGCGTAGGCCGCCTCGCCGAACCGCTGGACCAGATCGGAGAAGTACTTCGTGCCGATGGTCATGTTCGTCTCGGGATCGGTGAGACGGCGCGTGGTGAAGCGCTTGATGCCGAGCTGCCGCGCCACGCTCCGCCCGGTGGCCGGCATGATTTGCATGAGCCCGATGGCGCCGGCCGAGGACTTGATGCCGGCGTCGAACGTGGATTCCTGCGCCGCCAGGGCGACGACCAGATAGGGATCGAGTCCGCGCCGCTTCGCCGATCCGACGAGCTGCTGGAAGTAGCCGGCGGGGAAGATCACGCGCAGCACGTCCGCCGGCAGCTCCTCGCCGCCCGCCGCCATGTACTGCGGATAGGCGCGCTTCATGGCGTTGATGCCGAGCCGCAGCCGGCCCGCGCGGTGGTGCGCGAGCGCCGACGTGGCCATGAGCGCGGGCGAGTCGCCCCACACGCGCCGCGCGAACTGCACCTCCTCGATGGCGAGGTCGTTGAGGCCGAGCGCCATCAGCGTCCGGATCTGGCGCTCCGTGGGCGGCACGGCGGCCCTGGCCCCGGCCTGGCCGACGAACGGGCTCTTCGGTACGGCCGCCTGCTGAGCGCCGAGGTTCGCCAGCGCGAGGCGGCCGTAGTAGGTGTTGTGATAGTCCACGGCCGTGAGCGTGAGCCGCTCGGCGCCGCCGTCCGAATCGCCCATGCGCTGCTTCGCCCGTCCGCTCCAGTAGAGCCAGGCCGGACGGTAGTCGGAGCGCGGGAAGTTCCGGGCGCCGGTCTCGAAGTGCGCGACGGCCGTGGCCATGTCGCCGTGCCGGTACGCCCACCAGCCGGCCTTCCACGCCGCGCGCTCGGCGAAACGCCCGGCCGGGAACATTCGGACCATGGCGGTGAAGACGCGGGCGCCCTCCTCGTCCTCGTCGTTCCGGACGTACCACACGGCCATGTCGTTCAGGGCTTCCTCGGCGTACGGGCTGTCACCGTGGCTGGCCGCGAGCTCGCCCACTTCCTTCACGTAGGCATCGTTGCTGCCGAGGCCGCGCAGCGCGAGCGCGTAGTACATCCGCGCCTCCGCCTGGTGCGCGCCCTCGGCCAGGTACGGGCGGAGGCGGTTCACCGCCAGCCGGTATTGGCGCGCTCGCACGTCGGCGCCCGCGATGCGGACATCGGCGCCGGCGTGGACGTCGCCTGACGTGGCGGCCGCCAGGTCGGCGTAGGCGGCCCGGGCCGGGGACCAGCGCCGGGCCCTGAACAGGGCGTCGGCCCGCGCCTGGACCTTGGCCAGCCGCGCGTCGAAGGGCACGGTTCCGTCGTCGAGCCGCTTCAGGGCATCGCCCGAGGCATCGCTGTCGGGAGACAGCGGAAAGTCGTAGTAGACGGCGCGGTGCTCGAGGACCGAGCCTGCCGGATCGCCCGAGCGCTCGAGCGCCACGCCGCGCTGGTGGTGCGCGTGTGCCGCGTCAGCCGGCGTTCCGGCCAGCAGCCGGCCGTACGCCTCGGCGGCTGCCGCGTAGCGCCCCTGCAGTTCATGGACCTCGGCGAGCCGCCACAGGGCCTGTTCGACGACCCAGCTTCTCGACGTGGACGCGGCGACGGCCTCGAACGCGGCGGCCGCCTCGTCCAGCCGGTCGCTGCGCTGGGCCGCGATCCCGCGATAGTACCGGCCGTGATCGGCGAGCACGGACGACTCGAGCGCGGCGGCCGACAGGAGCGGCGCGACCGACAGGGCATCACCGCCCTCGTCGAGGATCGTGACGGCGCGCGCGAAGTTCTTGAGGGCCGTCGTGAGGGCCGACGGGGCGGCCGGGGCCAGCCAATAGGCGGCTGGCTGCGCGGGCACCGGCGGATGCGCCGTCGCCCGGATCTCCGGCAGCGGATCCTGCGCCGCGATCGCCGCGGTGGTCAGCACCACCAGGGCCGTGGTCAGCGCACCCGCACCGAGGCCGACGCCGGCCGGTGTCGCGCGCGCTCGCCCGGCCCGGCCGCTCACGCCGTCGCACCTACCCGGGCGCTCGCCGGACGGGCCGGAGCCGGCCGCCGGACCGCGAGCGCCTCGATGCATCGGCCGGCGTGCCGCACCAGCAGTTCAACGGGCGCCGTCCAGGTGGCGGGGCCATGGGCCGCGGTGCCGGCATCGACGTACGCCACCGCCACCGCGCGGCCGCCAACCAGCAGCGGCACGGCCAGGCCGGGCACGTCCGGGCCGGCGGCGCTGAACGGGGGCGCGGCCAGCACCGATCCGCTGCCCGTGATGGCGGGCCGGCAGGTGTTGACGGCCGTCGCCAGGGCGCCCGCGTCGGCGGTGCTCGATTCGAGGGCGCGCGGGTCGTCGTCGACCGCTCCGAACCCGTTGGTCCGCCAGCCGACGAGGCGGTCGCCTTTCACGACCAGGAGCGCGGCGCGGCCGGCTTCCTTCGCGGTCGCGTGGGCCAGCGCGTCGAGCACTTCCGGCAGCGACGACGCGCCGTCGAGCGCCCGGACCGACTCCAGCATCCGCACGCTTCCGGCCTGATGGCGCTCCAGCGCCTCGGCGAGCGCGGCGGCCGTCTGATCAGCCTCGGAGCGCAGGGCGGCCTGCGCCGCGCTGGACTCCGAACGGAGCGCCGCCTCGTTCGACGACGACTGGTCGCGGAGCGCCGTAAGCGTCCGCTCCGCCTCGGCTCGCAGGGCGGACACGGCCGCGTCGGCCTCAGCGCGTGCCGCCGCCAGGGCCGACTCCGACTCGGACCGGAGCGCCGCGAGCGCCGACTCGGACTCGGAGCGGGCACCGGAAAGCGCGGCGTCCGCCTCGGCCTTGGCAGCCGTCGCGGCCGCGGCCTGCTCTTCCTGGACCCGGGTCAAGAGCGCCCGGAGTTCGTCCCGCTCCCCAGAGGCCGCGGCCAGCGCCTCCCCCAGGCGCGCCGCCTCGGCCTCGTGCTCGCCCTTGGACGCGGCCGTTGCGGCGTCATGCTCTTCCCGTAGACGGACGACTGCCGCCTGGGCTTCCCGCAGTTCCGCCCGGACGGCGTCCACGGTGGCGTCGGCCTCGGCGCGAAGCCGGGCCTGGGCGTCGTCGGCCTCCGCCCGGAGCCGCTCGGAATCCGAGGCGAACGCCTCGTGCAGCCGGGCCACCTCGAGGCGGGCGGCATCCGCGGCCTGCGCCAGCAGGGACTCGTGGGTCGCGAAGAGCGACGCTTTCTCGGCATCGAATCCCGCGGTGAGTTCGGCGCGAAGCGCCTGCTGCGCCTCGCTCACGGCCCCAGCTCGGGCGGCCTCGGCGGCTTCGTGGGCGGCGGCCTTCTCGCGCTCCGCCTCGGCCTGCGCCTCGGCGAGCATGGAGGCGAACTCGGACTCCAGCCGGGTCCGGGCGTCGGTCAGGGCTTCGGCGAGCGCGTGACGGAATCGTTCATCCAGCGACATGGCGTTCCCGACAAGGGGCACTGGTCTGACGCCAACGCGGCTGGGAGAGCGCGATCCGTCGGCCAATGAGCCCCTTGGCGCCGACGAGCGTCGTGTTTCTCCCGGATCTATCGGGAGGACGCCCGTTCCGCATTATCGGGAGCCCGGGGTGCAGCGTCAAGAAACTCCGGGCAACCCCGGCCGTGTCCGCGCCGCCACGGCACGCCGCGACGGGAATGTTAGAATCGAAGACATCGACGCGCGCGCGGCACGCGGCCGCGCGGCGGCGCTCACGTGGGGGCGATTTGGCTTCGACGGGGGTGCAGATTCGTAGGATGCATGCCGAGCCCCACTGACTCGTTAATCCGGTGGGACATCCGTTAACTGCGGACAATCAGTACGCTCTCGCAGCCTAAACCCCTGTGAGCGTCCTCCCCGGCCTCGCCAGGTGGCCGGGGGCAGGACGTCATCAAACTGGCTGGCTCTCGCGCGGCGCCGCGGCGCTCGGGAGTGAGATCGCCCGCGGCTGGCGCCTGCCGGTACTTCGCCGCTTCCACACGGCGGGCGCGAGACCCACGAAGCGGACACGCATGTAGAGTCCTGCGAGGACGAACTCTCGGACGCGGGTTCAACTCCCGCCGCCTCCACCATCTTTCGCACCGCTCAGCCGGGCGGCCGACGCCGCTCGTCAGGCTGGCGGTGCTCGGCGCTGTGGGCCGTCGCACTCGTCGCACGTCCCCTGCCGCCTCGCCCGTGGCGCTCCGGCCGCTAGAATCAGGCCGTCATGGCGGGCGACCTCCGAGCCATCCTCAAGAGCCAGTACCACGCGGCGCTCGCGATGCTGGCGCGAGAGCGTGGCGCGCTGCCCCGACGACGAGTGGCTTCGTCGCGATCGCACGAACGCCTGCTGGCAACTCGTCTACCACGCGCTGTTCTTCACGCACCTGTATCTGCAGCCGCACGAGAGGGCGTTCGTTCCCTGGATCGGGCAGCATGGCGGAGACGACGGCACGGAGGGCGAGCCGTACTCGAAGGCGGAGGTGCTGGACTACTGGACCTTCGTCAGCGCGATGGTCGACGGCGCGGTCGACTCGCTCGATCTCGACAGCCCCGAGAGCGGATTCTGGTGGTATCCAATGTCGAAGCTGGAGCATCAGATCGTGAACATCCGTCACGTCCAGCATCACGGTGCCCAGTTGGCCGATCGCGTTCGCGCGGCAGCCGACGTCGGCATCCGATGGGTCAGCGCCGGCCGCGGACCTGAGTAGACGACTGTGCCTGCGCGGGCGGACGTCTCGCGCCGGCACTCGCAGGTCCGGGCGCGGCCGCCTGTGTCGCTCGGCTCGCCCCGCCGCCCTAGCGTTCGACCGCGATCTCGACCATGTAGTCCCGCGTGACGGCGCCGTTCGACATGGTGACGAAGACATACGGCACGCGCTCGCCAGACGCGCCGACCGCCTGCAGCAATCGTTGGAGGCGCCCCGGATCCTCCATGTCGGCAAGCCGAAGCTCCACCGCGGCCACCGTCACCTGGCGCACGGCGAACGGCAACCGCCGGCGTTCCGCGTACTCGTCCTGGAAGATGCGCCCAGCGTGGCCGCGAACACGCCGGTCACGTAGCGGGACTGGCCGTCTGGACGCGCAGCCAGGGACGGGCCATCGCCGCTCAGCGCGCCGCCGTGGCCGAATACTCCTCGAACGTGCCCTTGAAGTCCTCGACGCGCCCCTCCCCCACCTTCCAGACCCGCGTGGCCACGGCGTCGATGAGATCCTCGTCGTGCGTGACGAGGAACACGGTGCCTTCGTACTTCTGGAGCGCCGTGCTGAGGGCGTTGATCGACTCGAGGTCCAGGTGGTTGGTCGGCTCGTCGAGCACGATCACGTTCGGCTTCTGGAGCATGATGCGGCAGAAGAGCAGCCGCGCCGTCTCGCCTCCCGACAGCGCGGCCGTGGGCTTGTACCCCTCCTCGCCGCTGAACAGCATCTGCCCGAGCAGGCCGTGGATGTCCTGCTTCGCGGCATCGGGATCGAACTGGTGCAGCCATTCGACGGCCGTGAGGACGTGCGGAATCGCGCCGGTGTGGTCCTGGGCGAAGTACCCGATCGACACCTCGTGGCCCCAGCGCACGGCGCCGCCGTCGATGTCGCCCGGGGCCGGTGTCAGGCCCGGCCCGTCGGCCAGGAGCGCCTTGAGCAGCGTGGTCTTGCCGACGCCGTTCCGGCCCACGATCGCGATCTTCTCCCCGCGGTTCACCACGGCCTCGAAGCCGTCGATGACCACGTGGCCGTCGAACGCCTTCGCCACGTCCGTGCACTCCATGGCGAGACGGCCCGACGGCCGCGCCATCTGGAAGCGGATGTAGGGCCGCTGGATGTTCGAACGCGCCAGCTCGGTCGTCTGCAGCCGCTCCACTTCCTTCTTGCGCGACTGCACCTGGCTCGACCGCGTGCCGGCCGAGAAGCGGGCGATGAAGTCGTTGAGCTGCGCGATCTTCTTCTCGCGCTGTTCGTTCTGCGCCTCGAGACGCGAGCGGATCTGCGTCTTGGCCAGCACCATCTCGTCGTAGCCGCCGGTGTAGGTGATGATGGTCTGGTAGTCGATGTCGGCGGTGTGGGTGCAGACCGCGTTCAGGAAGTGGCGGTCGTGCGAGATGACCACCAGCGTGCCGTCGTAGCGCGTCAGGAAGTCCACGAGCCAGTGGATCGAGTCGAGGTCCAGGTGGTTCGTCGGCTCGTCGAGCAGCAGCGCGCGGGGATGACCGAAGAGCGCCTGCGCGAGCAGGACGCGCACCTTCTGGCCGCCCTGCAGTTCCGACATCTTTCGCTCGTGCAGGTGCTCGGGGATGTCGAGGCCGTCGAGCAGGACCGCGGCATCGCTCTCCGCGGTGTAGCCGTCGTGTTCGCCGATCACGCCTTCGAGTTCGCCCAGGCGCATGCCGTCCTCGTCGCTGAGCGACGCCTTCGCGTAGAGGAGGTCGCGCTCCTGCAGCGCGTCCCAGAGCGCGGCGTTGCCCATGATCACGGCGTCGATGACGCGGTAGGCGTCGAACGCGAACTGGTCCTGACGCAGCACGCCGAGCCGGTCGGGCCGCGCGACCACGCCCTTCTGCGGCGGCAGCTCGCCCGTGAGCAGCTTCATGAACGTCGACTTGCCGGCGCCATTCGGGCCGGTGAGCCCGTACCGGCGGCCCGGTGCGAACGTCGTGGAGACGTCGTCGAAGAGCACCTTGCTGCCGTACCGCATCGACACGCCGCTGACGGAGATCATCCCTCGGTCCTCTCTGAGAGGCAGCCGCCCAGCACGATTGCGCCGGCCCGCTGCAAACTTCTCATTGTACCAGCCGCACGCACCGTGCGCGGCCTGGCTCGAGGCCGGGCGGACACCGGCGGTGCCCGAGTGACGGCGGCCCGCGCCCGCCTCGTCGGCAGACGCCATCGGCCCCGCCGCCGGGGGCGATCCGGCACGGCCGAGCGGGTGCCGAGGACGAACGCCGTCCGTCGGACGGACGGCTGCGGAGGCACGATCTGAGACGAGCGGAGGGTCCGGCTGCGGCCGTGCCGCCGCCTCACCCCTCCACGACGCGCTTCACGAGGGTCCCGGCCGACAGCCGCTGCCCGGCGTCGTCGACCTGGTTCAGCACGGCCACTTCGCGAGGCGGAACAGCCGACGGATACTGGCGGGTCACTTCGTCGAACGTCATCGCCCGGCCGATCCGCACGATGTCCATGCGCTTCGGCTCGACCGACAGCGTCGCGGCGTCGGTGAGGGGTCCGAACCCGCGGACGACCCGATCGAAGGCGCCGCTGTAGGCCTGGAAGCTGGCCGCCGGCGTATACGCCACGATTTGATAGGTCCGACCGCCGTAGGGGACGTGCGCGCTCAGCCCGCGCAGGACGCCCTGCTCCGTGCGCGCCTCGAAGACGCTGACGTACGCCTGCAGGCCGTGGATGGACTCGGTGGCCGTGCTGAGGGGCGTGATGCCCTGCTGGCCCAGGAACTGACGCCCGGCCGCCCTGGCGTCCTTCGAGGGCACGACGGTCAGTTCCACCGCCGCGTCCTGGCGCGGCGAGACGGCCACGACCGCGCTCGTAAGATTCCGGCCCGACCACTCCGACGGCAGGGGCAGTTGGAAGCGCAGGTCCGGATGGTAGAAGACGCCGTCCTTGAAGAAGCCGTGGCGCGGGTTCTCGCCGTAGACGAGCCCGTCGATGCGATTCAGGTACTCGGCGCGCCGCACCACGGTGCCCCGGTCGGAGGCCGGGAGTGCCGCCGCGCGCGCCTGGATCGTCTCGATGCGCTCGGCCTCGGACGGGTGCGTGGTCAGCCATCCGGGAAGGCTGCCGCCCTCGTCGCCGAGCCGCTGCAGCGACTCGAACACGTCGGCCATCTCGCCGACGTCGTAGTCGTGGCGCAGCGCGTAGGTGAATCCGAGCTCGTCGGCCTGCCGTTCGTCGTCGCGGCCGTGTTTCAGGAACAGCAGCTGGAGTCCGGCGCCGATGGCCTGCCCGAACGGCTGGATTTGGGGGAAGAGCACGCCGCCGAGGCCGAGCCCCACCTGCGCGAGCTGCTGCTGCGAGATCTGCGACACCGAGTGCCGGGCCGTGACGTGCCCCACTTCGTGCCCGAGGACCGAGGCCAGTTCGGCCTCCGACTCCATCAGGTTCATCATGCCGCGCGTGACGAAGATGAACCCGCCCGGAAGCGCGAAGGCGTTGGGGGTGGGGTCGTCCACGACCGCGAAGCTCCACGGCAGGGACGGGCGCTCGGAGTCCTTCGCCAGCGGGAGACCGACGTCGCGCACGTAGCGCTGCAGGCGCGCATCGTCGACGAGCCCGATCGTCTGACGGACCTCCTCGGCGGCGGCGCGGCCCATCTCCACTTCCTGGGCCTCAGAGATGAGCGTCAGCTGCCGTTCGCCCGTCACTGGATTCACGGCGCAGCCGGCGAGCAGCGCCGCGGATGAGATGGCCACGACATGGCTGAGGCGCATGACAGTCCCTCCTGGCTCCGATGGGAGCAAGAAGGGCTCCAGCCCGTGCGGCGGGGGCGCCGGCGGAACGCCGCGGCGGAGAGTCGCCGGCTACACAGAATCGGACGCGGCTGACGCACCCACGGCCGCTCGCCTGCTCACGCGCGGCTCGACCAGGCGGCCACGATCGTGCTGGCGTTCTGGTAGAGGATGAACGCGGCCATCACCAGCAGGAACAGGGCGAACCCACGGCGGAGCACGGACTGCGGCACGCGGCGGTGCAGGCCGACGCCCAGCGCGATGCCCGGCGCCGTCCCGGCGGTCACGAGGCCCACCGAGGACCAGTCGACGACCGTGTGCCCGAGGTAGCCGGCGAATCCAACCACGCAGTTCACGGCGATGATGGCCAGGGACGTCCCGACGGCCTCGCGCATCGGCACTGCCAGGAGGACGAGCGCGGGCACGATCAGGAACCCGCCGCCGACCCCGACAAGGCCGGTGAGGAAACCCACGCCCAGCGCGAAGCCGACGAGCGCCGCCGCGCCGAGACGCGCCGCCGGGCCGTGGTCCGCGGTCTCGGAGGCGGCGCGATCGCGGAACATGAATGCGGACGCCACGAGCATGACCAGCGCGAACACCGCGAGCTGAACGGCGCCGCTCACGTAGGCGGCCAGGCGGGCGCCCGCGTAGGTGCCGGCCGTGGCCACGAGGCCGAACACGGTGCCGACGCGGAGGTTGACGTTCCCGGCGCGCCAGTGCCCGGCCACCCCGATGGCGCTCGTCGCCCCCACGACGGCCAGGCTCATCGCAATCGCGTCCTTGGCCGCGAAGTGGAGCACGTAGACGAAGATCGGCACCGTCAGGATCGAGCCGCCCCCGCCCAGGAGGCCCAGGGCGATCCCGATCACGGCGCCGAGCGCGACAGCCATGGGCGCGGCCGCGCTACAGGCGCCCGCGGAGCATGCCGTGCCAGTAGATCTGCGGCAGCAGGTGCGCCTTCACCATGTACATGCTGAAGCGCTCGCGCCGCTGGTCGAACGGGAACGACTCCGCCGGCTGCTTGTCGTAGCCGAATTCGGCCATGATCAGCGACCCGCGGCCGGTCACGACCGGGCACGACGTGTAGCCGTCGTACTGCGCCGTCAGCGGCCGGCCGATCCGCGCGGCCAGCAGGTTCGCGACGAGCACGGGCGCCTGCTTGCGGATGGCCGCGCCCGTTTTCGACGTCGGCAGGTTGCTGCAGTCACCCAGGCTGAACACGTTCGGATAGCGCACGTGGCGCAGCGTGCCCTTGTCCACCTCGACGAACCCGTCCGCGTTCGCGATCGGGCTCGTCCGGACGACGTCCGGCGCCCCCATCGGCGGCGTGACGTGGATGAGGTCGTACGGCACCACGTCCTGCGCCCCGGTCTTGACGTCCTTGAACACGGCCTCGTGCGCGTCGGGCCGCAGGCCGACGAGCTCCGTGCCGAGGCGGGCCTCCATCCCGCGCGAACGAATCACGTCCTCGATGGCCGGCGCGTAGTACGGCGACGTGAAGATCGTGCCCTTCGCGTTCATGAACACGAGGCGGCTCTTGTCGCGGACGCCCTGGCGGCGGAACGCGTCATCGGCCAGGTACATGATCTTCTGCGGCGCGCCGCCGCACTTGACCGGCGTCAGCGGCTCGGTGAAGAGCGCCGTGCCCCCGCGGAAGGTCCGGATGGCGTCCCAGGTCGAGCCCACCGTCTCGTACGAGTAGTTGCTGACCACGCCGGTGCCGGGCTTCCCCACCGACTCGGCCAGGCCGGGAATCTTCGACCACCAGAGCTGGACGCCCGTGGCCACCACCAGGAAGTCGTAGGTGAGGGGC